>CAZBTT010000366.1:0-5368 GCA_964494295.1 uncultured Acidobacteriota bacterium | reverse complement strand
CCACATGGCCGGGGTGACGCTCGGTAAGAATCAGGGAATGGCCGGCAAGGGGCATGGTCTGGCCGTCGATCCGGACTTCTGACGCAGCGCTGCCGAGCACGCGGCCAAAGATCGCGGGGGCGAAGGAGTTCTCGCGGCCGAGCAGCCACACCGCGCGGTCTTTCGGCAGCGCCGTGACTTCGGTGTCGAGCTTGACGTCGATCACGTGGGTGTCGGTTCGCCAGCCTTCGACCAGGGTGCGATACGCCTTCAACCGGTCGGCGGGCGCCTTCGAGGGCAAAACGGCAAGGATCGCCGGCTCACCGAAGATCTGTCCGATGGAAGGAGGTGTCTCGCGCGGATCGAGCTTGCGGAAAACGTCGAACTCGGGATCGAGGTCGATCGACAGGGGCTCTTTGTCCGCTGGGAACGCGAAAGTGAAGGGGGACGCCGCGGTGCTCATGGCGATCTTCTCGATCTGCGTGCCCTTGCTGGTCCGGATCACCACCGGAACCTGGAGGAGGAAGGGCGCGCCGGACTGCGTCTGCTGAAGTGTCCCCGTCAGTTCAAACCCCGTGGCCGTCTTCTTCACCGAAGGCTGGGCCACCGCGAGGGTCGCGGCGCCCGGCCGGGTGATCCAGTCGTCGAAGAAGCGCTTCAGGTCCTTGCCGGAAACCGTCTCCGCCACTTTCTGAACATCGCGGAAGGTCGCTCGTTTCTCGCGGTACTCGCGATAGAAACGCTGGAGCATCTTCTTGAAGTTGTCGTCACCGATCTCGTGCCGCAGCATGTGGAAACCCATCATGGTGCGGCCATAGCCGATGGCCTCGGTGGCGGCGGAATGACGCGAACGGAATTCGGTGAGAGGGAAGTCGCGGCCCTCCTTGACGAAGTCGCGATACTTCTGAAGCGTCGACTGGCGGTACTCGGCGCCGCGGCCGCGCTGCTCCTGGATCAGGTGATCCGCGAGGTAGGAGGTGAGGCCTTCGCACCAGTTGCCGCTTTCGTAGTCGACGAAAACCGAGTTGCCCCACCAGTTGTGAAGGATCTCGTGCGGATACGACGAGGTCAGGATGAAGGGGAAGCGGATGATCTGGGGACCGAGGAGGGTAAAGCTCGGCATGCCGTAGCCGGTCTCCCAGAAGTTCTCGACCAGCGCGAACTTGCCGTAGGGATAGGGTCCGAGCATCCCGCGGTACATCTCGATGTACTGCGCGGTCGCTTCGAGGTACTTTGCGGCAAGGGCATCGTCCTTCTCGTGGATGTAGGCGAGGGTTTCAACCGCGCCCGCGGAGTCTTTGTACATCCGAAGCGGTCCGCCGACGAGGTAGATCTCGTCCATAGGCCCGTGCGACTCCCACCGGGCGCGTCCATCGGCGCCGCGGGAAGTGCCGTTGCCCTGGCTGATGACATGCCAGCCGTCCGGTTGCGTGATGTCGAGCGTGAACTCGATCAGCTCACGGCTGACGTAGGGGTACCAGAAGCCGCTGCCCGCCAGATAGACACCCTGTTCGTTGAGGAGTCCGGAGGTTTCGCGGAAACCGCGGGTGTACTCCTCCTTCTGGTCGGCGAGGCCAAAATCAAAGACACCCTCGTAGGCGACCTTGACGCTCGACGGCGACCCGGCGGCGCGGTACCTCTTGAGCTTCAGTTTTCCGGAGCCCGCCTCGCCCGCGTTGATTCCGAAGAACTTCTCGGTCTCGCCGAGAGGAACCTCCTGAACCGCGGGTTCGGAGCGGACGACACGGAGGCTGCCATTCAACAGGAACTCCGCCGCGGCCCCCGCGGGGAATGTGATCTCGTCGTCGACACTGAGTCGATGCGTCTTCGCGTCGAGCGTCACCACCATGGCGTGGCGGACGCGCTTCGCCGCGGCGGGCGCCGCGGGCGGAGCCTGAGCCGAGGCAAGGTGGGGGGCGGCGACGAGCGCCGCAATCAAAAGGGAAGTGGGGCGCATGTTCGGTAAACCTTCCTGAAGAGGAGGTACGGCTCGTGATGATCTACAGCTTGCGGCGGAAGTAGGCCTTGAGCGCCACTTCCTCCGTGCCGCGCTTGACCTTGAAGTCGGCGGAATCGCCCCAGCGCTTCTGAGCCATCAACTGGTTCATGATCTCGCTGTCGGTGATGGCTACGCCGTCCATCGAAACCAGGACATCATCCTTCTTGAAGCCGGTCTCCGCGGCGATCGAGCCGGGCTGCACCGCGATGATGGGATAGGCGTTGTCCTTCTTCTGGCCGGTGGAAAAGCCGAGGGTGGGGAAGAGCGGCGCCTTTTCAGGGGCCACGCCCCAGACGAAGTTCGCGTAGGACGCGCGGACTGGGGGCTTCTCGCCCTTGTCGTTCGCCACGGTCATGGGGATCACCGACGCGGTCTTCCCATCGAACCAGAGCTTTGCCTGGCGTTCCGCCCCAAGGCCATATGCCACGTGGCCCGAGCCGATGAGGACGACCATGATGGTGTCCTTGTCGCCATGCTTCTGGAGGGCCTGGACGGCGTTGTAGCCCATCGTGGCGTCCCAGGTGGCTTGCGCGTTGAACATGGCGTTGAACTGATCGTCGGTCATGCCGGTGGTGTGGAGGGAGTCTTCGGGCGCGAAGTAGGCTTTGAAAAGTCGCTTGTGTTCCGGGCTGTCCGTGTCGATCTTGCTGGGGATACGCGCGGCTTCTTCGGGAGTCAGATTCGCGAAGCCCTTTTTGCGCACCGCCGCGACCACTTCGCGAGGCGTGTTGACGCCAAACATCCGGAGCTTGTTCTTCTGAGAGAACATGAAGATGTCGCGGTAGTAGAGCCAGTGATAGCCCCAGTTCTTGTACCAGCGGGAGTCCTTGAGGAACGCCTCCTCCCCGATCTCGCCGGCGGACCACTTATCGAGCCAGGCCTGTTCCGTGTACGGGTACATCTCGAGGCCGACGAAGACCTTCCGTCCCGCGGCGGTCAACTCCTCGATGAGCCGGCGCTGGGCGTTGTGGTACTCGACCGACGTGTGGCTCTCGCCGACGAAGACGAGGCGCACGTCTTTGAGGCGGGCCGCCATCTCCTTCGGAGTTATGACATCGCCGGTGGCGGTGTCATGCACTCCGTCGAGAACGAGGTCGACGGTCTTGTCCTTTCGGGCAGGATCGCCGATGGGCAGGTTCGCGGGTTCCTGAGCGGCCGCCGTGAGTGGGCAGGCTACCGCCAGGGCAAGGAGAAGGCGTTTCATTCTTGAGACCTCGGGTTTCGTTTTAGCGCGTCCAGTCCATGTCGACCGTGATGCCGAACAGGTACGTGCGCGGCGGGCTCCAGACGGGCAGGACATCAGTGGTGACAGGAGCTCCGGTCGCGACGCTCCGGTTATAGATATCCTTCTTGTCGGCGATGTTGTTGATCTGAGCGTAGATGTTGAAAGCATACCGGCCCATGGAAGTGATCTTCTTGCTCGCCTGTGCGTACCAGAGCTCGTAAGCGGGAGCGTAGGTCGTGGCGCCGATCGAGGCCGGAGTCTTGCCGTTGATGTTGCCTCGGAAGTTGGCGCGAAGGCCCAGCCGGGGATTCGCCCAGGCGAGCTTGACGAAGGCCGCGTGCTTCGGGAACCCGCCGACTTCGCGGCCCTGGTTGTCTTCGCGCTTGACGTAGGTGTACGAGACCGACGGCGTGAAGCCCATCGGGAGGTTGAGGGCGAAGTTCGCGTTGACTCCCTTGGCGTCTACCTTCGACACGTTCTCGTAGGTGAACGACGAAGGTGTCAACTGGAAGAAGGCCACGCCGTTGGTGAGCTTGGACTGGAAGGCGTCGACCGAGGCCTCGACCTTCGGGCCGGTATAGGCCCAGCCTCCGGTGAGGGTCTCGGACTTCTCGGGCTTGAGGAGCGGATTGCCGTCGAAGCCGGGGCTAACCAGGAAGAGTTCGCCGAAGTAGGGGGCGCGGAAACCCTTGCCGTAGCTCACCCGGATGCGGTGGTTGTCAGGAAGGGAGTACACCGCTGCGAATTTGGGGCTGGTCTGGGTGCCATAGTCGCTCGAGTCGTCGTAGCGGAAGCCCGCGGTGAACTTGAGGTCTTTGGTGAGGTTCAGTTCCTGCTGGGCCCAGATGACGTTCAGAGTGCGCTCCTTCAGGCAGGCCTGACCGGTGAGGCAGCCCTTGAGGCCGGAGCGCGAAAGCTTCTCGTCGCGACGCTCGAAACCGAGGCTGAACGGATTCTCGCGGCCCGAAGCGCTCCAGACCTGAATGAGGCGAGCCTTGATCTCATCGTTCTTCTCGGTCCACCGGGGAACCACCACCCGCGGATTCGCCGGGCGATTCGAGTACAGCTGCGTCTCGTCACGGTTGTAGCGCCCGTAGGTGTAGCCGACGTTGATGGTCGTGTTCTTCCCGGGGGTGAAGTTCACTTCCGGCGTGATGTTGTAGCGCTGCAGGCCGCGCTGAGAGTTGTAGACCGTGGTCGACAGCTGGGTGGCGCCGGAGAAGAAGTACTTGTCCATGTCGCGGTTCGAGTAGTCGCTCACGAGTGTGAAGTTGACCTTGTCTGAAGCACGATAGTCGGCGTTCGCTCCGAAGGTCTGCCACTTGCTCTCTGGCTGGCCGATGGTCTGGGGATTGGGAGGCCGCCGGGTGCAAGTCGCCGGGTTGTCGGCGGCATTGACGCAGACAACGGGCTCGAGATCGAAGCCATCGTACGTTCGGTAGCCGCCGTTGAGCGCGAATCCACCCTTCTCGCCGCGGTAGGTCAGGCTGTCGTCGCCGCGGTAGTCCTTATAAGTGCCGCCGGAGATGTTCAACGTGTTCTTGAAGCCGAGGTTCTTGCCTTTGGCGGTGATGAAGTTGATGACGCCGCCCATCGCGTCGGAGCCGTAGATCGCGGAGCCCGCGCCCTTGACCACTTCCACCCGCTCGATGCCGGTGATGGGAAGGTCTTCGAGGTTGAAGTTGCCGTTCGCGTCGCGGCCGAGGTACCGGCGTCCGTCGATCAGGACCAGGACACCCTTGTTGGCGATTCCGTTGAGCGAGACGTAGCCTTGGCCGCCACCCACGTTCACCTGCACGCCCGAGCCCGCCTGTTCGGACAACAGATCCTTGGCGTTGCGGGCTCCCGTGTCGAGGATCTGCAACTCGTCGATGACCGTCGTCGGCTCCGCTGTGTTCATCAGCAATTCCTCCCGGCGGTTCGCCGTGGTGACGGTGACCGTGGTCGAGAAGCGGGCGAGGGTGAGGACGAGTTCGACCTTCTCCTCGGTGTTGCCCACCGTGACTCCGCCCTTTTCCGCGTCGGCGAAGCCGGTCAGGCTGGCCTTGAGGGTGTGTTCACCCGCGGCCAGGGACGAGAAGCGGGCGACGCCCGAACCGTCGGTCATGGGGCGACCGGCGGGAGGCCAGTCCTTGGTGACGGGCCTCCCCGTGGCCCCGGGGAGG
>CAZBTT010000365.1:0-5379 GCA_964494295.1 uncultured Acidobacteriota bacterium | reverse complement strand
ACCGAAACAGAGCACGCGCGCGGCAGCCTCGGCGGTCGCGGCCTGCAGCCCGGCGAATCCGCCGGTTTTTGAAAGAGCGAAAGGGATCGCGGCGAAGAAGCCGACGATCATGACGCCGAGTTGCATGAAGTTGATCCAGGCCGAACTCAGGAGTCCGCCCGCCGTGAAGTAGATCGTGGCGACGACGCCACCGATGATCACGCCCGTGGTCTTGTCGAGCCCGGCCACGACGTTGAGGACCCAGGCGAGGGCGATGAGCTGTCCGGAGAGAATGGAAATCGTCCCGAGCCACAGAAGGGACGACACCGC
This sequence comes from uncultured Acidobacteriota bacterium, assembly GCA_964494295.1. Lineage (GTDB taxonomy): Bacteria > Acidobacteriota > Vicinamibacteria > Fen-336 > JAGNNV01 > JAGNNV01. The sequence continues at coordinate 5,070 of CAZBTT010000365.1, read as the reverse complement.
GCCGCGGAGATTGCGTGAAAAACGCCACTCGAGAAAATCGCCCGCGGTCTTGAGGCCATGGTCGCTCGCGATCTTCCAGATTCGCGGGCCGACCGTGAAGGCCATGATCAGCGATCCGACGCCGGCCGAGCCCACCCACCACCAGGCGGAAATGCCGTTGCTGTAGCCGAGCCCGGCCGCTCCGACCGTGGACCCCGCACCCACGTTGGCCGCGACCAGCGTGGCGAAGAGCAGGCCGGGAGACAGCGAACGTCCGGCGACGAAGAAATCCCCGGAGCTCTTCACCTTGCGCCCGAGCCAGAGGCCCAGGACAACCTGGAGCACACAATAGGCGAGGATCAGATAGATCATGTGGGTTGAATGGGAACGACGCCGGTGCATCGAGATTAGCAGGCGCAGAGTTGCCGCGATCCGCAGGTTTCATCCTTGAATTGGCACGAGAACCCGCAGTGATGACAGACTGAACCGCGAGGCCATGCGCTACGGAACCATCCCCAAGGGACTGAAGGAAAACCTGGCCGCCCTCTTCGGCGTGGTTCCGTATCCCATGCTGGATGTGCTGGTGGCGCCCCTTCAGGCACGGGCGCTGATCGCGGCCGAGCGCGCTTCCGTCTTCCGGATGCTCGGCGATGGGCCCGCGACCACAGACGATGTGGCCAAACGCCTGAACCTCGACGAGTCCTGTCTCGAACTTGTTCTGCGTCTCCTCTCCTCGATGGGCTATGTGAAGCGCCGCGGGGGTTTGTGGTCGTTAACGAGACTTGGCATCAAACACTTCGGCCCGGCCGCCCCGAGCCCGTTCGGGAACTTCGTCGCTTTCGGGGCGCCCCAGTGGGAGTGGATCGGCCGGCTTGACGAGGTCCTGAGAAGCGGGCGCGGAGTTGAAATTCACCAGAGCCTGCAGGGCTCCAACTGGGGTCTGTATCAGCGTGCGATGGCCGAAGGCGCCCGGGACTTCGCGGGGTTCGTCGCGAAGGAGCTTCCGGTGCGCCGCGGCGCGCGGTTGTGCCTCGACGTCGCGGGCTCGCATGGCCTGGTTGGCGCCGCGGTATGCCGTGCGCATCCCGGCCTCAAGTCGATCGTCCTCGAACGGGCGCAAGCCATTCCCGAGGCGCGCAGGCTCGCCGAACAGGCGGGGATTTCGGATGTGGTTTCGTTTCGCGAAGCCGACCTGCTCGTGGACGACTACGGCGATGGCGCGGATGTCGTGATCCTCGCGAACATCCTCCACCACTTCACCCCCGAGGTGAACCTGCAGATCCTCGGGCGCGCCCGCCGCTCTCTCGCCCCGGGCGGGACGATCGGCATCTTCGACATCGAGGCGCCCGATCGCACGTCGCCCCCTGAGGCGGCGGGTGATGCCGCGGCTCTGTTCTTCCGAATCACGTCGAACAGCGCGTGTTTCGCCGGGGCAGACTACGTGGCCTGGCTCAACCGGGCCGGCTTCTCGGGGGCCCGTGTCGTGAGGAGCGCGTTTTTGCCGTCGCGTCTCCTGGTTGTGGCGAAAGCGCCCTGACGAGGCGCTTCGACCCTACTTCTTGGCGGCCGCGAGCTTCTTCCGCTCTTCTTCCACGGCGGTCAGGAACTGGTTGGTCGCCTGAAGCTTTCTGCCGTTGACCACGAGGGTCGGGGTCACCTCGACTTTGATCTCGAAGGCTTCCTTGATCTGAAGGGCGAGCTTGGAGTTGGCGGCCGGGGAGGCCATGCAGGCTTCGAGCTTCGCTTTGTTCATGCCCACCGCGACGCCGTTGTCGATGACGTCCTGACGCGTGGCCGACTGCCATGCCCGCGAGAAGATCCGGTCGTGATAGGGCCAGAACATCTGCAACTCCGAAGCGCAGATGGCGCCGAGCGCCAGTTCGCAGGCCCCGTTGTGGATGGTCTGGCCGATGCCGGGATTGCAGGTCTTCTCGAGCGGGAAATTCTTGAAGGTGAGGCTGATGTCGTCGCCCTGCTGCGCGAAGTAAGAGCGCAGCGCTCCGGAGGCGGCCTGGCAGCCGCCGCACATGAAGTCGGCGAACTCGACCACCTTGATCGGCGCGTCGGCCGGACCCTTGACGTTGGTCTTGTACTTCTGGGCCGGGTCGGCGGCAGGGGCCGCCATGGTCGCGGGCTTGGCCGCGGCCGGCTTCGCCTTTTCCTGAGCCAGAGCCATGCCCGAAACCGCGATCACGGCGGAAAAGGCAACGATGAGGGCCCGCCGGGTGGCGGGTTTGGTGAGCGAGGGGGAAAGTGAATTCATGATTCCTGAGGGTGATTGTTTCTGGTCGGCGAAGCGGGCCGCCGAAGTTTACGCAATGCCTTTGACTTCCTCGGTCCAGCCAAGCGGGTCCGGGCTTTTCCCGTACTGGATCGAGGTGAGCGCCGTGTAGAGGCGCTGCGCCAGCGGACCGATCGAACCATCCGACGTCTGGAGCGAGCCCTCCTTGTGCCCGAACTCGCCCACTGGAGAGATGACGGCCGCGGTGCCAGTGCCGAAGACTTCGCCGAGCGTGCCGTTCTTCTTTGCTTCCACGATCTCGTCGAAAGCGTAACGGCGCTCGTTGACCGTGTAACCCCACTCGCGCAGGAGCGTCATCACGCTGTCGCGGGTGACCCCCGCGAGAATCGTTCCGCCCAGCGGCGCGGTGACGATCTCGTCCTTGAACTGAACGAAGAGATTCATGACGCCCACTTCTTCGCAGTAGCGATGCTCCACGGCGTCGAGCCAGAGGACCTGGGCGTATCCGCGCTTCTGCGCCTCGGTGGCCGCGAACAGGCTGGCCGCGTAGTTGGCGCCCGCCTTGACCGCGCCCAGACCGCCTTTCGCCGCGCGGATGTAGTGCTTCTCCACCCAGATGCGCACCGGCTTCATGCCGTCCTGGTAGTAAGCGCCCACCGGGGAGAGGATGATGAAGAACATGTATTTCTTCGCCGCCCGGACTCCGAGAAATCCTTCGGTCCCGATGATGGTGGGGCGCAGGTACAACGCGGTTCCGGGCTCAGACGGCACCCAGTCGCGTTCGAAGTCGACGAGCGCCATCATGGCGTCGTGAATGGTCTTCGCGTCTGGAGCGGCCATGCCCAGGCGGGGCGCGCCGTCGCTCATCCGCGCCGCGTGCCGCTGTCCCCGAAACAACAGGATGCGCCCATCCTCCGCGCGGAAGGCCTTGAGACCGTCGAACATCGCCTGGCCGTAATGCAGCGCCGAGGCCCCGGGGTCGAGGGGGATGGGACCGTAGGGGACGATGCGCGCGTCGAACCACCCGCGGCCCTCTTCGTAATCCATCGCGAACATGTGGTCGGTGAAAATCCGGCCGAAGCCGAGTTCCTTCCCGGGTGGCAGCGCACGGGTGCGCGGGACACGCGTGACCTTGATCTCGAGTTTTCCGGCCGTGATCACGTCGGGGTTGAGCGCGGTGGCGGTCATGGGTTCTTCTCCTTTTCGGTCGCGGGAGATGCGCCGGGGATCTTCAAGTTGAGCCGCTTGCGCTCTTCCTCCATGGCCAGGAGGAAGGCGCTGGTCGAAGCCAGTTTGCGGCCATTCACGAGGACCGTGGGGGTCGAGCCCACGCCCACGCGGGCCGCCTCCTCGACATCCTTCAGGAGGCGTCCCCTGGTCGCGGCCGAGTCCATGCACGCGGCGAGTTTCGGCCCTTCAAGGCCCACCGAGGCGCCGATCTTGAGGACATCCTCGCGGGTCGCACGGTCCCATCGCCTCGCGAAGACCTTGTCGTGGAAGTCCCAGAAGCGGCCACTCTCTTCCGCGCAGATGCCGGCGAGGGCCAGGTCACAGGCCCCGGGATGCACGGTCGAACCGAGGGACGGGTTGCAGGTCTTGTCGAGGGGGAAGTGTTTGTAGACCGACTTCACCTGATTCCCGGTGGTGGGCAGGTAGCTCTTGAGGCCGACCGCGAGGTCGCGGCAGAACGGGCACATGAAGTCCGAGTAGCTCGCGACAGTGATCGGCGCGTCGCGGGGGCCCTGGAAGGGGGAGCGTGAGACGTCCAGTTTTTCGACCGGGGCGTTGTTGAAGTCGTCCCGGGCCTTCTGGTTGCGGTAGATCGTGAGCAGCCGGTCGTCGTCGAGCGTGTTCTTCCACTTCTTCGCTTCGGCTTGCGCTTCGGCCAGTTGTTCTTCGAGCGAGCCCTTGACCACGGGCGCACCGGCCGCGGGAGAAGCCGGCGCGGCGGGGGCGAAGGGGATGCCGAGAATCGAACCGGCGGCGAGCGCCTTTTTCTCGGCAAGCGCCGCGTTGCCGGCGACCGCCGCCGTGCCGATGGCCAGACACGCGACGATCCACGCGGCAAGCGCCGGCCGTGCCCCGGGCGTGAACACGAAGTTGAGGGCCTGGGAGAACGGGCGCCAGGGCCAGAGTGCGGCGAGGAGAAGCAGATTCACGAAGTAAGTGGCGACGCAGAACTTGCAGAAGGCCTTGATGACCACGAGCTGAAGGCCGAAGAGAACAAAGTCGAGGACGACGGCTACCGCGACCAGGCTGAAGGCCGCAGCGCGCGCGGGTGTCGCCGCCGCGTTCTCGGAATCGAACAGCGTGGGAGCAAGCAGGGCGAGAAGGGCCCCATAGAAGAAGAGGCCCCAGGCGGCCAGAGGCAGACCCGCGAAGACGGAGTAGGCGCTCTGCGAGACGATGTCGCAGCCTTCCCCGACGCCGCAAGCGGCAAGCGCCGCTTCACCCAGAACCGCAACGCCGTAGTGCTTCCCGAGAAGGATGAGCGCCAGCGCCCCCCCCACGAGGCACAGCAGCAAGGAGGAAGCAACGCGAGCTCGAGCCATGTCGGACGCAGCCTAACTGACCGTTTTGCAGGATCACAAACACGATCGCGCGAACAAAGGTCGCTGAGCCCAGACGAAAGTAATCTAGTCGAAGCGACCGCCGTCGAAGTCACTACCCAGCCCCTGCAGCGGTGGGCTTTTGGGTCGTCATTGCGAGGAAGCCATCGGCAGGCTTCCGACGAAGCAACCCCGTCCCCCCACTATTGCCCCCTAGCACCCGCGATCGCGACCCTGGTAGTGGTGGCCCGCGTGGCCGTGCGCCGCTGGGGGTTGCCGCACCGGGAGCGCCTCCCGCGT
>CAZBTT010000364.1:0-5410 GCA_964494295.1 uncultured Acidobacteriota bacterium | reverse complement strand
GGAGCAGGGGCCCGAGGCGCAGGAGCCGGGCTGTCAGATGTTTTATGACCGCTTGGTACCGCCCGCGAGCAGAACCCCGCCCACGATGGAGCCCAGGATGCCCGCCCACAAGGGAACGTTGACCCGGTCCCTGTCCGTCACCGCGATCTCGATCGGTCCGAGCTTCACGTTGTCCGAACTCTTGGTGTACGAGAAGCCGCCATACGCCACGGCGAGGATGCCCACGGCGAGCAGGATGGCTCCGATCAGTTTTGTTCCTTGCATGTTTGTTTCTCTCTTTCAGGAGAGAGTCAGAGCAAGGGCCATGCCGCGCTGAACCGGGGGCGCGAATGCACTTTCTACAACTGTGCGATGGCGCACGCACTGGCATTCCCCTTGCTGAGTAGTTCTCGATGACCATTGCAGGGACGCGTCGTGCCGGGGTCGTCCTGCTGTCGGTCGCCCTTTCCGTGGTGTTTCCGGCCGAAGGCGAGGCCCAGCGGGAGCGGGTGGGGCTCGCTCTCGGGGGCGGATCGGCCAAGGGCATGGCCCACGTGGGTGTGTTGCGCTGGCTCGAGGAACATCGCGTCCCCGTGGACGCGATTGCCGGAACGAGTTCGGGAGCCTTCATCGGCGGCGCTTACGCCACCGGAATGTCCGCCGAGCAGATCCAGACGATGTTGAGAGACGCCGACTGGGACCTGATCCTGAGGCCCGACGTTCCCTATCCGCTCAAGTCGGTGCGCCGGAAGGAGGATGACCGCGCCTACTCGATCAAGCTTGAAGCCGGCCTGCGGCACGGATTCCGCTTGCAGAGCGGCCTCAATTCCGGTCATCGGATAGGTCTTCTGCTGAGCCGCATGACGTTTGCCTATTCGTCGGTGGCGAACTTCGACGATCTGCCGATTCCGTTCCGTTGCGTCGCCACCGACCTCGAGAAGGGCGACACGGTCGTTCTCGATCGCGGACCGCTCGGTCCGGCCCTCCGCGCGTCCATGGCCCTGCCCGGAACCTTCGATCCGGTAAGGCTCAACGGACGACTTCTCTCGGATGGCGGCATCCTCAACAACGTCCCCGTAGATGTCGCGCGAGCGATGGGGATGAATGTGGTCATCGCGGTGAGCGTGGGCGAGCCCGATTCGGGCCGACCCGCGGAGACCATCGGCGCGGTCGCGAACCGCTCCATCGACCTCATGATGCAGGCGCTGGCGGAGCCACGGCTGCGGGACGCCGACGTCGTCATCCGGCCCAAGGTCGATGACTTCAAGTCGACCGACTATAGGAAGAGCGACGACATTGCGGCCCGCGGTTACGCCGCGGCGGAGGCGCAATCTCAACACCTCCTCCGTTACGCGCTCACCGATGAGGCGTGGGCAGCCCACACTCGCGAGCGCGCCGCAAGACAACATCCGAAGACGGGGCCGGTTTCGTTCGTGGAGGTCAGGGGCGTATCCGCCCAGGCCGCCGCGCAGGTCGCATCAAGGTTTGAGCCGGATCTCACGACCGCTTCCGACCCCACCGTCATCGAATCCCATCTCGATTGGGCCATTGGACTCGGCCGGTACGCGAGCGCCATGTACGAACGAACCGCGAAGGAAGGCCGCGACGGCCTGGCTATCGAGATCCGCGACAAATCCTACGCGCCCCCCTTCGTGCGCTTCTCGCTCGACCTGGACAATGAGAGCAAGGACGTGAACCTCGCCCTTGGTTCGAGGATCACGATGATGGACGTTGTGGGCCAGGGATCCGAATGGCGCGTTGACGCCACGGTGGGCTCCACTCTTCGCCTCGCCACTGAGCTTCACAGACCTCTGGGTGGAAGCGGTCCCCTGCGACGCGGGGCCTTCGTGGCTCCGCACCTTCAATACTCCAGGATCAGCGAGAACCTTTACGAGGACGGCGATCTCGCCGCGATCTACAGCCGGCAGAGCGCGGGCTTTGGCCTCGACCTTGGATGGCATCTGGGCCGGACCACGGAGTTCCGCGTGGGCTACGACCTCAGTTACGTCCGAAACGCCACGCGAGTCGGCGCGGTCCTGACGCGCAGCCGGGGCGAGGAACAAGAGGCGCATCTTCGATTCACCTACGACAGCCAGGATCGCGCCCACTTCGCGACGCGAGGCGCCCGGCTGCGATCGTCGGCCTCATGGATGGTCGACGGCCCGGATTCGAGCCGGGCTTTCGGTCGGGCCGAAAGCGCGCTCGATGTGGCATGGAAGGTGAGCCATCGCCATCAGTTCATCCTTCACGCGACCGGGGGCCTGAGCTTCGGCAAGCCTCTCCCATTTCTGTATCAGTTCAGTCTCGGAGGTCCGTTCCGTCTCTCGTCCTTTCCACCTCAGGCGTTTCGGGGATCGAACTTCGCCCTGGGCAGTGTCGGCTATCGCACGCCCCTCAAGCGGCTCCCTGGTCTCTTGGGCGACCGCCTTTTCGTGGCCGGCCTCGTCGAGGTCGGCAGCGCCTTCGATCAACTGAGCGCGGCGCGCCTCGAGACCAGCTTCACCGGAGGGCTCGCAGCCGACACCTTCTTTGGCCCGTTCTTCGTCGGCGCGAGCGTCGGCAGGCGGGGCGGCGTGCGCGCGTACTTCATTGTGGGCACGTTGGTGCGATAGCCAGCCTCTTCCTGGCACAGGGCTTGCTCCGTACCGGGATGCTGGGCCCCGGCGCGGCGAGCCACTCCAGGCTCACCAGATCGCGCCCATGGTCCCCTTGCTCTGGAGAAAACATGAAACGAATCCATCAACTCATCGCCACCCTCACCGTGGCCGCGGTAGTTACGGCGTCGCCAGGCTGTGCGAGCTGGGGCGACAAGCAGAAGAAAGGGACGGGGATAGGCGCCGCCGGCGGGGGCGTGCTGGGCGCGATCATCGGCCATAAGACCGGCTCGACCGCGCGTGGTGCGATCATCGGCGCGGTGGTGGGCGGAGCGGCGGGAGCCTTGATCGGGCGGCGCATGGACTCGCAGGCCGAGAAGCTGGCCCAGGAGCTCGAAGGCGCTCAGGTGTCGCGCGTGGGTGAAGGCATCGCTGTCACGTTCGATTCGGGGATTCTGTTTCCTTTCGATTCCTCGGAGTTGACCGGTCAGGCCCGCACGAATCTGGCCAAGCTGGCGACGAGCCTCCAGTCCGAGTCGGGGACGAACGTGATGATCGTGGGGCACACGGATTCGGACGGAGCCGATGCCTACAATCAGCAACTCTCGGAACGACGGGGCCGCTCCGCGTCCGACTACCTCTCGTCGCAGGGCGTTTCGTTCTCCCGTCTCCAAAGCCGCGGCCGTGGCGAGGCCGAGCCGATCGCGTCCAACAGCGGCGAGGAAGGCAAACGTCAGAATCGCCGGGTTGAAGTCGCGATTTTCGCAAGCGCCGCGCTCAAGGAAGAGGCGAAGAAGAACTCGGGTTCCTAGGTCGTGCGCTCTGCCGGCTCTGGAGCCGGATTCTTTCCGGCGAGCCGGACCACGGCCAGGAAGAAGGAAAGGATCAGGGGTCCGGCGACCAGCCCGATCGGACCGAAGGCGGCGATGCCTCCAACCAGCGCGAAGAAGATCAGGCCGGTGTTGATCTGCATGCGGTCGCCGAGCAGCCACGGCTTGACCAGGTTATCCACCGTGCTGACCACGAGGATTCCCCACAAGGCGAGCCCGAGGGCGGCCTGGTTATGGCCGGTGAGGAACATCAACCCCGCGACCGCGAGCACCACGCTCGCGGCGCCGACCGCGGGGATGAAGGCGATGACGAAGGTCAGGAACGTGAAGAACATGGGCTGGGGCACGCCCGCGACCAGATACCCGGCCAGCGCGCACAGGGACTGCACGCCCGCGGTTCCGAGGGACGAGAGCATCACGGCGACGGAAACCGTGCGGAACCCGTCGAGGATCTCGTAGACCTGCTCATCGGGCAGAGGGGCCACCGTGGCGATCCACTGCACCATGCCCTTTCCGTCCACGAGGAGGAAGAAGAAAGCCACCAGCATCAGCGTGAACTCGATGACGATGTTCGTGGTCACCACGAGGCCGGCGGTCACCGCCGCGGCCGCGCCATCCGACCGGTTCTCGGCCATGTCCTCGATCCGGTCCGATCCGCCGGGAACACTTTGAACCGCTTTCCGGACCTTCGATTGAGCGGCGGTCGGCAGCATCTTGATGAGCTCAGGGACGCCGCCGCCGCGCCGCAACGTGCGCTCCACGGCGCCCACGCCGGTGAGGACCTCTTCACCGACGGTGAGCGCCAGCCAGAGTGTGGGAGCCGCCAGCAACGCCCCCACCAGCACGGTCAGGAGGGCTGACGCGATCAGCGGGCGATCGCCGAGCGCACGCCGCAATCGTTCGAAGAGCGGGAACAGACCGCCCGCGAGGACCGCGGCGAACAGAAGGGCGCTCGCGAACGGGTAGATGAGCGTCCCGAGCAGGACGACGCCGAGAAGGGCCAGGCCGGTCAGGATCGCGCGATCCGCGCGCCTTCGGGGCCGGACGGGTTTCGGGGTCGTGCTCAGGCGGTCTTCCAGGGGATGCTCCGCACGAAATTCTCGCCTGAGAAGAAGCTCAGCTTCTCAAGCAACAACTTCGCCGCGGGTTCGGCGGAGGCCGCATTCTGGCCGGTGATCAAGACGCCATCCGAGACCACGTGGGGCTGACCGTCCTCGGCCTTCGTGTACTTGCCGCCGGCCTTCGTGAGCATGTCCTCCACGCGGAAAGGAACGATGCGCGAAAGGCCCAAAGCGTCCTCCTCGGTGTTGGAGAAGCCGGTTACCGAGCGGCCCTCGATGAACAGCCTGCCCTCGGGGGTCCGGACATGCTGGAGTACGCCAGGCGCGTGACAAACCGCGGCCACGGGTTTCCCCGCCTCGAGCATGGCCTGGATCAGCCGGATCGAAGGGGTGAAATTAGCGAGGTCCCACAAAGGGCCATGGCCACCGGGGTAGAACACCGCGTCGAAGTTCTCCGCGGATACGGAGTGCAGATGGACGCTCGCCGCGAGGCTCGCCTGGGCTTCCGGGTCGGCTTTGAGCCTGCGGACCACATCGGTCTGGGCCGCGGGGCCGTCGCTCTTGGGGTCGACAGGCGGGGCGCCTCCTCGCGGGGAAGCCAACGTGACCTCTGCCCCGGCGTCCTTGAAGAGGTAGTACGGCGTCGCGAACTCCTCGAGCCAATAACCGGTCCAGTGTCCGGTGTCCCCCAGCCGGTCGTGCGAGGTCAGGACCATGAGTATTTTCATTCAGGGATAGAGTAGGCTGGCCCCGGCTCCGTGGTCTGTGCGCTAGGGAACCAACCGTTCGAACGGCTCCCGTCTCGGCCGTCTGTACGGTAGCGCACAAAGAAAGGGGCCGGCGCCCATCTACAGTCCACGCATGGACCTCGGGACAAGCCCACGTTTCGAATGCCGCGCTGTCCCTCCGTCTCTCCGCCGCAGTTACCAGGCGCCTTGTTTACGCC
>CAZBTT010000363.1:0-5440 GCA_964494295.1 uncultured Acidobacteriota bacterium | reverse complement strand
GAACCGGCCGGCCAGGACACCACTGTCCGCATCGGCGAGGGCAAAGTAGGTGATGAGAGCGATGGCGAAGACACCCACGGCCGCGGCGAGCCGATCGGGAAGGCCCCCGAGGGTGGCCGCAGCGATCGACAAAACGGCAACCGAAGCGAGAGATGCCACCAGAAAGTACGTGCGCAGGCGTCGTCCGCGCCGGGTCTTTCGCTCCTTCCACTGCTCGTCGAGAGCAAGACCGGCGAGTGCAGCGAGGGCGAACTCCAGGACGAGCGGGAGCGCACCCGGGGCCAGCAACGGCCCCCGCCCGATCTGGAGGGCCAGAGAAGCGAGCACGGCGAGAAGCAGAACCCTCACGGGCTGGCGCTCAAACAGGAGCGGAAGGCTCGCAAGTGCCAGGCTCGCGGCGGGAGTGTGGGTGACGGTTTTGAGGATGAGTCCGGCGAGGCCGGAAACACCCTCGACGGACCTCTCGGCGATGAGGCCCGTCACCTGCCGTCCCGCCGAGGGCAGGAGCTCGAGTGTGGGGAGCCACTGCGGCGCGGACAGGGCGAGGCCCAGAAAAATGGCGAGAGCGGTCGCCTTGCGGGAGGGCGTACGAGGAGAACGACTGAGGGTGTGCCCGAGCAGGAGGCGGCCGAAGAGCAGAGCGCCACCCGCGCGCAGCGCCTCGGGAGAACCGGCGAAGACGAGCAGAGCGATCGAAACCGCGAGACCGAGAAGACGGGAAACGCTCGCGCGGTTCATGTGCGACTCGGCCGCAAGCAGAACCAGGGGCAACATCGGGGCCGCGACCAGGGTGGCGGTGTCCTCGACGTGGCCGAGCAGGTAGGGACCGTAGGCGAAACAGAGCGCGCCTACGAAAGCACCTTGCGCCCCCGCGCCCAGCCGCTTCAGATACAGGTAGGTGAGGATCCCGGCCAGGGACACGGAGATCAGGACCAGCGCCTGGAAGGCGGAGAACGGGTCGAAGGGCGCCAGAAGAACGGTGAGCGGATAGAGCACCCCTCCGCGATATGCCGCGAGCAGAGGCGTTCCGAGGAACTCCCTGGTGTTGAGCAGCGGCAGGGAAAACTCGCGCCACGCCTCGAAAGCCTCCGTACGCAACGGCAGGTGAAGAGCCACGCCATCCCCGGGCCCGAGCAGACGGTGCTCGAGGAGCGGCTCGATGTAGGCGATCAGGGGAAAAACGGCGAGAACGAGGAGAGCAAAAACGTCGCCTTTGAGATAGGCCCGCGTCAACGCCTGTCCTGCATGGACGCAATCTGCTCGGAGATGAGGCCGAAGAGGAAGACCACCACGCCCAGCTGAATCAGGAGGGCCGACCCCATCGGTATCTTGTCGAACCGAACGACGTTCCAGATGCCGTACGCAAGACCGGTAAGGAACGAAGCCATCGCGATCGGAGCGAAAACGCGCAGCGGTGCGTAGAGGGTCACGATCTTGAAGATGATCAGGATGAAGCGGAAACCGTCCCGAAAGGGCCGGATCTTCGACGTGCCGACGCGCGGCCGCGCGGTGATGGGAATGAAGAGCACGTTCTGCCCCGATTTCATCAGGGCCAGGCAGGACGTGGTCGGATAGGAGAAGGCGTTCGGCAGCAGGTGAAGAACGTCGATGAGGGACTGTCGCTTGGCCGCTCGGTAGCCCGAGGTGAGGTCGGGCACGGGTCGTCCGGTGAGCCAGGAGGCGAGGCTGCGGAAGATCGCGTTCCCGGCGGCGCGGAGCAGCGACTGGTCGGCCAGCGCGCGGGCTCCGATGACCATGTCATAAGGGCCGATCGGCGCGATCAGCTTGCCCGCTTCGGCCGGGTCGTGCTGGGTGTCGGCGTCCATGAGGAGCACGACACCCGACGCGGCTTCGCGTATTCCTGTCTTGACCGCGGCGCCATTGCCTTTGTTGTAAGGGTGCCGCACCACCCGGGCGCCCGCCGCGACGGCGCGGGCGGCGGTGTCATCGGTGGACCCGTCGTCGATGACGAGAATCTCCGCAAAACCCGCGGGCTTGAGACCTTCGATCGTGGCCGCTATTCCTCCGGCTTCGTTGAACGCCGGTATGACGACGCTCGTCTGGGACGCTTCAGCCACGGGGCTCCACGTCCTTCGCGGCCTCCGCCTTGCGAACCCGGTACAAAACGTCCTCGATCAGCTTTCGATTGCTCGCGATCAGGTCGGCCATCAGCCCCCATTGCAGGGTCTGGAAACCGAGAATCAGAAGCAGCACCGAGAGCATGGCCGACTGAAGATGGCCGGTGATCGCCCCGTTCCACCAGAACCAGGCGTAGCGAAGACCGAGAAGCGCGCCGGCCGAGAAGAGCAGGCCGCCGAGGATCATGAAGACCTTGAACGGTTCGTACATCGCGTAAATCCGGAGGATCGTGGCGATGGACCGCTTCACATACTCCGCGGTCGAGCCGAAGAGTCGGGAGGGCCGGGTCTGCTTCGCCTCGATGGGCATATGCGCGATGGCGAGGCGCTTCTTCCCGGCCTGGATGATCGATTCGAGGGTGTAAGTGAATTCGCTGACGATGTTGATACGCAGGGCGGCTTCGCGTGAGAAGGCCCGGAAACCGCTGGTGGTGTCGGGCACGTCGGTTCCGGAGACCTTCCGCACCACCCAGCTTCCAAGCATCTGGAGCCGCTGCTTCATCCACGAGAAATGGGCGACCTCGGAGACCTGTCGGTCGCCGATGGTCATATCGGCCTCGCCCCTCAGGATCGGGCCGATGAGACGGGGTATGTCGGCCGCGGGGTACTGGTTGTCGGCGTCGGTGTTGACGATGATGTCGGCACCAAGCTTCAGGCTGGCATCGAGCCCGGCCATGAAACCGCTGGCGAGACCCTTGTGGCGCGTAAACCGCAGTACGTGGTCGGCGCCGTTTGCCAGCGCAACCTCTCGGGTTCGGTCCTTGGACCCGTCATCTATCACCAGAACAACGACTTCGTCGATACCCTCGATCTGTCTGGGGATGACCCTCAAGGCGGCGGGGAGGCTTTCCTCCTCGTTGAGGCATGGAATCTGGACCACAAGCTTCATGCGAGGGGAAGAAGGTAGCACAAGGCGCGCCAAACGCCGCCTCTCAGGGGCCTGCGACGGATCCTCCCGATACCATCCGTTCGAGCGCGCCGCGCCAGGCGGAATATTCGCGAAACTGGGTGACGTTGTCGAGGACGACGGTCTTTTGCTCCTTATCCCGCGGCTTGGTCCGGCTGCCCTGGAGTCCGGCGAGTTCATTCGACGGATCGGCGCCAGGCGAGAGGGCAGGCACGATGTTCTTGAAAGCCTCGTCGAAGGGAGCCGCGGCGGAAAGGCGGCGGACGAGTTCGAGGGTGCGCATATGCGCGGAAGCGAGCCCCGGCCCCTCGAAGGCGGTCCGGCGAGGATCGATTTCCCACGGCCGGGTTTCGTGTCGAAGGTGGACGTGGACCAGCCAGGCCTCATCCAGGCGGGTGTCCTGCCTCGGCCTCGACCGTTGTTCCTTCTGGCGCTCCCTCTTGATCGGCGCCGAGATGATCAGGGCGATCTCGGGTTCGCTCAGCTCCTTCCTCGAAACCGCCCCTTCGGCCTCCTCACGGACCGTGCAATGGAGCGGGAGACCGGAGTTATCAATCGACTCGACCGCTATGGGGCTTCGCGCCTGGGCAACCACATCCCCGTGAACCACGAACGGTTGGAGGCCCTTCGCGCGAAGTGCTGCGAGCGGTTCGCCAACTTGTGGCTCCAGCATCACTCTCAAGAGGCGATACCGCGCGGCGGCCTGCCACTGCCTCGCGTCCCACACGGACATTCCGCAAGCCTCCGCCAGGACTTCCGCGGGCTGGGCGGTCGTCTCGATGACGAGGTACCGCTTCTGCCGCTCGTGATCGTGACCCATGGCTGCGGATTCGAGGCCGGCCAGCGTCGTCGACTGAAGGACCCGCTGAGCGGCGCTCGCCGCGGCCTCGCGAACATCCTCGGGCAGGGGCGCGCCGCAATAGACACACGTGCCGCGCGCCATGGCGACCGGCCGGGAGCATGATGGACAGTTCATGAGCGATATCGGGCGGATGGTGGCATCCAAGTCTATAGGCCCGGAACGCTACACTTCACGTCCAACACTTTGAGGGAATCCTGCTTCGTGACGCGGCATATCAACCGGCTACTTGCGGGAATCCTGATCGTGATGCACGTGTCGTGCGCCACCGGAGGGCTCCGCGCGGATGCCGGCAGGCCGGATCCTCTGTCGAGGATCGAGGTGCTCGCGCGCATCGTCGTGCTCGAGGACTCGAGGTCCCTCGGATCCGGGGCGCTGCTTTCCTTCCTTCGCCACGAAGACCCTTCGGTGCGGCGGCGAGCCGCTCTCGCCGCCGGTCGGATCGGGGACAGGCTCGCGACGACCGCATTGATCGAAGGCCTCAAGGACAAGGAGGTCGAGGTCCGGCGAGCCGCGGCTCTGGCACTTGGATGGATGGGCCCCGAGGACGCGGTGGAACCGCTTCGGGCGGCGCTTGTGGATCCAGATCCCGCCATGCGCGGGCGGGCGGCCGAAGCGATCGGACGAATCGGACCAAAGTCGCTTGGGCCGGCGATCGCCGAGGCCTTTCGCCGCGCTCTTCCGAAAACCCCGGGCGGCGTGTTGCGGATTCGGGGAGACGACCCGGGGCGCGCGGACGATCCGTGGATCGAACTTCGACTTCAACTGATCTCGCTCGCCCGGCTGAAAGACGCGCATTCGCTCGCGAGCGCCGTCATCGGCTCGGAAAGCTATCCGTTTGTGGACTGGTGGGTTTGTGTGTGGGCCGCGTCTCGGGTGAGCGACCCGAAGCTGACGCCCATTCTCCTCGCGGGCGCCGCGGCTGAGGACCCTTACATACGTGCTCTTGCCGCGCGTGGTCTCGGAGCGCTCAAGGACCCTTCTCATCTGGGTGTGCTCCGACGACTGGCCGAAGACCGCGAAGCGGCGGTGGCTCGAGAAGCTCTCCGCGCGGCGGCTCTGATTGGCGGACTGGAGGCTCACGCCATCGTGGGCTTGCACCTCGACGCGTCGAACCTCGGCCTGAGGCGCGAGGCTCTTCTCGCGGTGGCGGCATTACCGCCCACCTCGGCCCTGCGGTCACGGGTGATCGAAAACGCGGGCCACCCCGACCCCTGGGTCCGGTCCGCGGCCTGGCCGGCCCTCATCCGGATCGACGCGGAGGATGTGGGGCTCGTGCTTTCCACCATTGGTCCCGACACCGACTGGCGTGTCCGTCAGTCGGTGGCCGGGGCCCTCGCCGACGTTCTTGGCGAACGCGCGGCGCCGCTGCTTCTCTCGATGCTCGCCGATGACGACACCCGGGTCCTCTCCGCCGTTCTGCTCGCCCTCTCACGTGCTCGCGGTGACGACGCGGCGCCCACCCTGGTGGATCACACCGCGCATGCGGATATCGGCGTGCGCGCGGCCTCGGTTCTCGGTCTGTCGTCCCTCCCC
>CAZBTT010000362.1:0-5456 GCA_964494295.1 uncultured Acidobacteriota bacterium | reverse complement strand
GGTGGCGTCCACCCAGTACTGCTCCCACTTCTTCGTCACCGAGTTGTAGATGTTGAAGCTCTTGCCCGCGCCCCCCGGCCCGGGCTCCCAGTTCTCGAAGACCACGCAGCCCTTCAGAATTTTCTCGACGCGGCTCGACGCGCCGACCGGCGCCCGGGGCGCACCCGTCGGCTGCACGTCCCATTCGCCGACCCAGAAATCGAACTTCCTGAAGGCGGGGTCTGACTCGCAGGACCGCGCGGCGGGCGGCTGCGGCTGTGCCGAAACCAGGGTCGGAACCGCGAGGGCCATAGTCATGACGAGAAGGCTTTTCAGGGTTGCCATCATGGTCTCTTGCCTCGCTGGAAATTCCTACCGCTGGAACGAGTACGACACTTTCGCGAAGAGTTGACGGCCCGTGCGCTCCAGTTGATCGGCGTCGCCGAGCGCTCGCTCGTCTCCGTAGCCGATGAATAGGGCGGTCTGCCAGTTGATGCGGTAGCTGAGGAGCGCCGATCCGGAGAAGCCGGAGTCCTTGAACACCGAGGGGCCGGAATGGCGGCGGCTCGATGTGTGTTGCGCGATCAGGCGGAGGAAGGCGCGCGCGGACGCGTTGTAAGTCGCCTTCACTCTCTGAATATTGGCGGAAAAGAGGCGTCCGGCGTCGCGCTTGGCGTTCAGCCAGGAAGTCGAGGCGATGGCCTCGACGGTCAGGTGGGGCTCGGGCCGCAGCGTCGCGATCGCGGTCACCTCGCCTCCCGTACCCACCTGCGTGGTGGCGAGGTCGATGTCCTCGCCGAGATTCCCCTGAAGAGAGAGACGCGTGAAACGCCGCGAGGGATCGACCTGCACGAAGTAGTTCGCGCGGCGACGGGTGAGCAGTTGCGCTCCGGTCCGGAACTCGCCGATCGAGAAGCCCGCCTGGGCCTGGAGGTTTTTCTTGCCGGTGACGAAGAAGCCGAGCGGCGTTCCTTCCCGCGAGATGACGTCGCCCTCATGGTCCACCACGTACTGGCCGAAGGCGAAGATCCGGGCGAAGCTCAGAGCGCCCTTCGGGTACATCTTGTAGCCCGTCTCCGCGTTGAACTGCTGGTAGCCCACCTGGGGCACGAAGCCGAGGTCGGCGCGCAAGCGGCTGCCCAGATCGTTGAACCGTGTGGAGAAGTCATAGCGCGCGGCGCTCCTCGCCCAGCCCACCTGGAATCCGCGATCGTTCAGCCGCTGGCCGTCCCACTCCGGAGCGAAAGTCGGGTAGACGGGCGTCTTCGTGCGGGAGATGAGGGCCTGGCCGAACACGCGGTCTTTCTCGTTCGGCCGCCACTGAAAATCCATGCTGAAGACGCGATTGAACGAACCGCCCTCGTTCTCCTTGAGGGTGGCCATGGCCCCGATGAAGCTCTGCCCCAGCTCGCGCCGGGCACGGAACACGCCCACGTTCGATTCGAAGTCCTGCGGCGCGAAACCGGAACCCTGAGCCCCCGGCAGAATCACGCTGCCTCCGCCCTCGTCGCGCGCCAGCAGCGCGGTGTAGCTCACACCGGAGGCGTTTCCGGTGACGCGGGCCCCGAAGCGGGGCGAGGTTATGGAACGCGAGTAGAAGACAGGAATCGAGGTATCGAGCAGATCGACGCCTTCGAGGAAGAACGGCCTCTTCTCCGGAAAGAACAGGGCGAAACGATTGTTCACCGCGATCTGCGCGGTGTCGGCCTCGACCTGCGAGAAGTCGGGGTTGATGGTGAGATCGACGGCCGTGCTCGCGAAGGGCGTCCACTTGAAGTCGACGCCAAAGCTCGACTCGGCTCCTTCGCCCGCAAGCGGGCCGCCAGGGCGGGCCGCGCGTTTCACGTCCTGGCCGCTCGCATAGGGCGCCACTACCATGTGGCGCGAGGTGGGCAGGTCCGCAAGACCGCGGAGATCGCCGCTGTTGCAGACGTAGCAGTTGGCCCCGCGGGGAATCGGCGACGAGTAGATCGCGTAGCGCCGGTCGCGCGGATAGTTCCGCCAGATCATGATCCCCCACTGCTGCTCCGGAACCGGCTTGTAGCGAAGCGAGGAGAAGGGGATGCGCATTTCCGCGCTCCAGCCCCTGTCGGTGATCTTCGCGGCGGTGTCGTAATAGAAGTCGGGCGCGAAGTCTTCGTTGCCGGAGGAGTCGTTGAAGACCGCGTCACCCTGGATGCCCCGCGGTGACACCCGGAACTCCTGGGCCACGCGTTTGTCGCCCTGGGTGTCGATGAAGACCGCGACGTTGTCGTCGGTGCCGATCACCTGGTTGCGGTCGGTGAAGGGCGCGCGGATCTTCGATGGATCCGGATCGTCGCACCGAAGGCCGATGTAGAGATACTTCGCGTCGTAGGCCACGAAGGCGGTGGTGGTGACGTGCGGCGGCCGGTTGTCGCCGAAGACAGTTTCGAAGAACATGTCCACCCGGGCAGCACCCGCCCACTCGGTATCGTCGAGAACACCGTCGAGCCTGATCTCGCCGCTGAGCCTGGCCGCGGTCACGGGCGCGACCCTCGCCCGGACCTCCGGCGCTTGAGTCGCTTCCTGGGCGGCGACGATCGGAGTGAGCCCCAGGCTCAGTGCCAGGAACGCACCCGCCCGCCGAGCACCCATGGACATCGAGTCGGGCCTAACGCGTGGTCGACCAGATGGGGCCGTAGGGTTTCACCTGATCTTCGATGAGTTTCTTGTCCCCCACCGCGATGATGGCGGTCTTCGCGTCGTCGATGTACTTCTGCGTCATCTGCTGCACCTGGGCCGGGGTCACCGCCCGGACCTTGCCGACGTACGTGTTCAAGTAGTCAGCGGGCAGGCCGTGGAAGTTGATGAACTCGAGCTGGGCGATGATGCCGGAGCGGTCGGAATTGCGCAGAACGAACGTCCCGAGCATGTAGTTCTTCGCGGACTCGAGCTCGGCTTCGGTGGGGGCTTCGGCTTGCAGGCGGTCGATCTCGTAGAAGATCTCCTTGAGCGAAGCGCCCGTCACCGCGGTGGTGACGTCGGCGTTCTGGGCCCAGGTGGCGTCGCGATAGCGGTTTGAAACCTGGGAGAACGGCGAATAGGTATAGCCCTTGCTCTCGCGGAGGTTCGAGGTCACCCGCGACGAGAAGTAGCCGCCGAGGACGCTGTTCGTGACCGAGAGCGCGATGGCGTCTTGATGGGAGGCGTCGATGGTGGGCAGCCCGACGATCAGCGTAGGCTGCACCGCTGCCGGTTTGTCGACGATGTAGACCGCTCGATCGGCCCGGGGTCTGGGCGGAGCCGGGTGGGACATCGAGCCCTTCTTCCACGACGCGAACGCGGAGCGGATCGCGGCCTCCATGGACGCCGCGTCGAAACGGCCCACCACATAGAGTCGGGCCCGCGAGGCCGCCCAGTTGGCCTCGTAGAAAGACTTCGCCTGGGCGAGGGTGTATCCCTTGATCTGCGCGTCGGTCGGGAAAACCCGGCCGTAGGGATGTTTGTCGTAGACCACTTCGCGGAACTTCTCGAGGGCCATCTGCTGCGGGCTGCTCTTCGCGATGGAGAGACGCCGGAGGTTGTCGGCCTTCAGGCGATCGAGTTCGCTCGCCGGGAACTTCGGGTTCATGGCGAGATCCGCCACGAGCTTCGCGAGGTCCGGCGCGAATTCGGAGAGCGCCGATCCCGTCACACTCGCGGTGTCGACGCCGACATTGATCTCGATCTGACCGCCCATCTGGGCCGCGGCCTTCGAGATCTGAGCGCCGGTCTTCGTACTCGTGCCTTCGCGCATGAGCTGGGCGGTCAGATCGCCGAGCCACACCTCACTCGCGGTCTCGTAGCTATTCCCGGCGGCCACGTAGAGGCCCACATCGACCTTGGGCGTGTTTCCGTAGTTCACGAGTGTGACCCGCAGGCCATTGTCGAGAACGAACTGCTTCGGCGCGGGCAGGGCGAAGTCGCGGGGAGGTGCGGGAGCAGGCGGCGTCTCCTTCGCGGGAGATTGAGCGAGGGCCGAACCAGCAATGCAGGTCGCGGCCAGGACACTGAGGACTCTGAGGCTTTTCATGGTCGATCTCCTCAGAATCCGACGCCGGGCTTCTGAACCTTGGGGGCTTCAGGTTTGCCGGGCACGGTCAGGATGGTGCGGTTGGTCTTGCGCAGGTACTCCTGCGCGGTCTTGAGGATGAGTTCGGGCGTCACCTTCTCGAACTCGGCTTCGAGCGTGTTGATCTTGCCCGGATCGTCGTCGAAGAGCGCGAAGGACGCGAGGAGGTTGGCTTTGCCGAAGCCGAAGAAGTCTTCCATCTGCCCATAAAGCCAGGACCGGGCCTTCACTTTCGCGAGATCGAGCGTGGCCTTGTCGACGGGAGTGGTGCGCAGTTTCTCGATTTCGGCGTCCAGGACCTCGAGGATCTCCGCGGGAGGCGTGGTCTTGTCGTGAAAGAGATAGGCCTGAAAGAACGTGGGCCCGTTGATGTCGAACAGGTTCCCGAGATCGGAGTTGATCCCGCCCGTGACCTCGTCGGTGTAACCCTTGCCCTGAACGAGGGCCTGGTAGAGCCGGCTGTCCTTGCCCTGCACGAGGATCTGGTCGATCAGACCCATCGCGAAATACTCGGCGGTCATCCGCTTCGGTGTGTGGTACGCGACCGCGATGGCGGGGCGCGGCGCCTCGAGATACTCCTTGACCGCGCGCTTCTCCTGCTCCTGACGGGGCTCCGAGATGTCCGGCCGCGGGGGCAGGGCCGAGGCCTTGATCGAGCCGAAGTACTTCTTGATCCACGCAAGGGTTTGCGCGGTGTCGATGTCGCCGGAGACCACCACCGCGGCGTTGTTGGGGGCGTAGTAGGTCTCGAAGAACTTCTTCGCGTCTTCGAGGGTGGCGGCATCGAGTTCGGCGAGATCGCCATAGAAGTTGTGCGCGTTGTACCAGTTCGTGTTCGCGGTCATCGGCATGTCGATCCACGGGAAACCGCCGTAGGGCTGGTTGAGCACGTTGACCTTGACCTCGTTCTTCACCACACCCTGCTGGTTGGTCAGGTTGTCTTTGTCGATGGCGAGGCCCTTCATGCGATCGGCCTCGGCCCACAGCACGGTCTCGACGGTGTTCGCGGGGACCACCTGGTAGTAGTTGGTGAAGTCGAAGCGCGTCGACCCGTTCATCACGCCGCCATTTTTTTGAATCAGCCGGACGAACTCCATCTTGCCGAGATTGTTCGAGCCCTGGAACATCAGATGTTCAAATAAATGAGCGAAACCGGTTCGTCCCTTGGGCTCGATGCGAAAGCCGATGTTGTAGTACACGCCGACCGTCACGATCGGTGCTGCGCGGTCCGAGGAAACCACGACGCGCAGGCCATTGCCCAGGGTGGAGCACTCAATGGGAATCTCTCGTTTGGCCAATGAATCCTCCCGGGTTCGTTGCCGCACGGCCGCGCAATCGAGCGCTACGATGAGCCCAAAACGCGCGCCAGTCGGCGCAATGTCCCGCGGGGGTCGCGCGCCAGCAC
>CAZBTT010000361.1:0-5458 GCA_964494295.1 uncultured Acidobacteriota bacterium | reverse complement strand
CATCGGTCTCCGCGGCGAGACGGAGGATCAGGGTGACGCTCTCTCTCGCGCCGATGGTCAGGCGATAGTGAGCGCCGGCTTTGGTGCCCTCGTTGGCGGGGTTCGTCGCGGTGAGTCGCGCAAAGACCACGCGCTCGTGGAAGGCGTCCTTCACGAACGGCGTCGGATTCGCGGAACCGAACAGCCGTTGCATGTTGGTCTCGTTCTCCGTGAACATCAAAACGGGCTCGACGCCGCTCGACGAGACGCCGGCCTCCCACAAGTACCGCCCCATTTCTTCATGGGCGATCGCCACGCATCTCAGGGCGCCGCGTCGCATCCCAGGTCGGCGCGCGTAGCCCGGCTCGCCCTCCCGTCCCCAGGCCCAGGTGTTGCGGAACCAGAGTTGCGGGATCACATGAAGCAGAGCCTCTTCGCCGGAGCGGTTGGCGAGGGTGATTCGCATCGCGATGTCGGTGGGGGAGGCCTTCGCGTACTCCGCGGTGACGTCGACGTATCGGTTGCGATCGAAGACGCCGCTGTCCTCGATTTCGAACTCCGGGTCGACGATGTCTCGGGACCGGCCTTCGCGCACGAGCCGCTCATACGGATAGGCCCAGAGCGGGTATTTGTAGAGCGCCTTGAAGTACGAATGGGTCGGCGTCGAATCGAGGTAGTAGTAGAGCTCCTTCACGTCCTCGCCGTGGTTGCCCTCGGGCGCGGCGAGACCGAACAGCCGCTCCTTGAGGATCGGGTCGCGGCCATTCCACAACGCGAGCCCGAAACACAGCCGCGATTCGCGGTCGGAAAAACCGAGCAGACCGTCTTCGCCCCAGCGGTAGGTCCGGGACCGGGCGTGGTCATGGGGGAAATAGTCCCAGCACGCGCCGTCCGCCGAATAGTCCTCCCGGATCGTGCCCCATTGACGCTCCGAGAGATACGGTCCGAAGAACCGCCACTCCTCCCGCCTCAGGCGATCGTGCTCAGCAGTGTTCGAGGGCGCCACGCCCGGTCATTCTAGGAGCCTGCGCGGCAGGAGGGCTCCTGGCCGGGCGTCACGCCGAGGGTTCGGGTGTCTTCTTCTCGGCGGCTGCTTTGATCAGTCGGTCGAGGCTCAAAGCGCCCGGGCCCTTCACGACCAGCCAGGAGAGCAGCACGCCCAGAACGAACGGCGGAAGATCCGAGAGTCCGATCTCGCCCGTGCGGGTGAGCGCTCCGATCAGGTCGTCCCGATGCGCGGTGAGCAGGGCCACGATCATGGTGGAGGAAAGCAGCAGCGCAATCACACGGGTCAGCAGGCCGAGGAGCAGGAGCATTCCGCCGTAGTACTCGAGCCGCGCCACGAACGCGGCGTTGGCTTCCGGAAACGGGATTCCAAGACCCGTGAAGAAGTCCACGGTGTTTCCCATGTTCTCGATCTTGCCCTTGCCCGAGTCGTAGAAGGCGAAGCCGGCAACGAGTCGGGTAAGCGCTCCTGGAACCCAGTCGACGTAACCGAGGAACTTGAGGGCAGTATCTGAAACCCTGCGGATGATCGAGGCGCCCATGAACTCTTTCTCCCTTACGTGCTGCGTGACGTTTCAGATGTCAAAGACGACGGCGCGGTTACGCCGGTCCCTTCGCGGGCGCGCCGTCTCCCGACTCCGGGAGGTCGCGCCGGAGAGGCACGATAGGCGCTTTTCGTTCCGGATGCCGGGCGACGCACGGCCCGTAGAGGCGCTGCAGGGTCTTGAAGTCCTCGTCGATGCTGCCTGTGGGAGCGAGCATTTCGGGGAGGATCCCGCCTTCCTTCTTCGCGTAGTCGATGAAGCCGAGGACAATCGGCACCTTCGCCTGCAAGGCGATGTAATAGAAACCGGTTTTCCAGCCCGGGGTGAGGTATCGCGTTCCTTCGGGAGCGACGCCCAGGGCGAACCGCTCATGCCGGTCGAACCAGGAGACGGCCTGGCTGACGAAACTCTGATTTCGCGAACGGTCGAGGGGGATTCCGCCCATGTGCCGCAAGAACCACCCGAGAGGTCCCCGGAAGAGCGTGTTCTTGCCGAAGAACGAAAAATCGAGCTCCAGCATGGCCGCGGCGAGCAGGAGGAAGAAGCCGTCCCAATTGGAGGTATGGGGGGCGGCGAGGATCACGTACTTCTGCAAACGTGGCGTCTCACCGACGCACTTCCAGCCCAGCAGGCGATAGACGATCCGCCCAACCAGGGCCACCAGGGGCGACGCCCTCCGACTTGTCGGTATCCGGGTCACCCCCGCAGAGTCAGCTTCACCGATCATGTCCTGAAGAAACCAAACCGCTCACTTCGAAGAAGTTACTCCCGCGACTATAGTTCGCGGGCGGCCCGATGAGGTCGTTTCCATGCTTTCCATTTACACCTTCTTCCTCGGCCTAGGGTTTGCGTTCGCTGCTCCCTACTTCCTCTGGCGCGGCCGGGGAACGAACCGCTACACCGCCAACTTCAAGGAACGCTTCGGCGCCCTGCCCGTGTACCTGAACGTGGATGGCGATCGCTCGATCTGGATCCACGCGGTTTCCGTGGGCGAGGTGCTGGCTTGCCGCATCCTGGTGGAGCCGCTCAAGAAGCGTTTTCCAAAACACCGGATCTTCCTCTCCACCTCAACCGTCGCGGGGAACGCGGTGGCGCGGCAGCGCGTCCACGGAATTGACGGGCTCTTCTATGCCCCGTTCGATTTTCCTTCTCCCATCCGCAAGGTGCTCGACACACTTCAGCCCGACCTGCTCGTCATCGTCGAAACCGAGTTGTGGCCGAATCTCATCCATGAAGCCCACGTCCGAGGCACGAAGATCGCGCTGGTGAACGGCCGGATCTCGCCCCGCTCCTACCCGCGCTACAAGCAGGTCCGCGCTCTCCGGCGGGGGACCCTCTCCAAAGTCGACGCGTTCTTCATGCAGACCGAGCCCCATGCAGAGCGCATCCGCGCGATGGGGGCCCCGGAGAACCGGGTGAAGGTCACCGGTAATCTCAAGTTCGACGCCCTCGACTTCGGCCGTCCGAAGGAGCGTCTGGCGCGCATCGTTCTCTCCGAACCCCAACGCCCCATCGTCGTCGCGGGCAGCACGGTTCCCGGCGAAGAGGAGATCGTGCTCAAGGCCCTGAAGATCGCCCGGGAGAAGGTCCCAAACCTCGGCCTCATCCTCGCTCCTCGACATCCCGATCGTTTCGCCGAGATACCGGCGATCGTGGAGGCCGCGGGGTTCAAGTGCGTCCGTCGCACCGACCTCGAGCCCGGTCAGTGGAAGACGGACGACGTCCTTCTCCTCGACACCCTCGGCGAACTCGCCTCCGTGTTCTCCCTCGCCACCGTGGGTTTCGTGGGCGGCTCGCTCGTGCCCCAAGGGGGGCACAACGTCCTCGAGGTATCGGCGAGCGGAGTGCCGGTGCTTACCGGTCCCAACGTCCAGAACTTCCAGGAGATCGCGAACGAATTCCACAAGGAAGGCGCGCTCGTCTTCGTCAAGGATGCGGCGGAGCTGGCCCGGGAGATCGTGTCTTTCGTGACCGACAAGGCCCGGCGCGACGAAGTGGGCGGCAAGGGCCGCGCGTTGATCGAACCCAACCGGGGCGCCCTGGGCCGCACGGTAGACGGACTGTCCGGTCTCATCGAGCCGGCCCGGTCCTGATCCGCTTGAGGCCCATTGCGAGAGGCGCTTTCGATTCTGGCCCCGCTGGGGTGGGTTTACGGTTTCGGGGCGGCGCTGCGGCGCCGCGCCTACGCGCGCGGGATCTTCACGTCGCACCGTTTGAGGTCTCCCGTGATCAGTGTCGGAGGACTCGCCATGGGTGGGTCGATGAAGACGCCCGCGGTCGTGGAGATCGCCCGGGCTCTCGCCGCTCGGGGTCCCGCGGTGGGGGTCCTCGGCCACGGCTACCGCGGAGATGACCCCGGCCCGGTCGTGGTTTCGGACGGCGAGAAGCCGCTCTCGACCGTCGACCGCGCAGGCGACGAAGCGGTGCTTCTCGCCCACGAACTTCCTGGATGCCCGGTGGTCGTGGGCCGGGACAAGGTCGCGGCCGGCCGGCTTCTCGAGGACAAATTCGGCAAACGAATCATCGTGGTGGACTCCGGCTTTCAGCACCTTCGTCTGTTTCGCGATCTCGACATCGTCTGTGTGACCGAAGCCGATCTGGGCGGTCGCGTGATCCCAGCGGGCCTGTTGAGAGAGACCCCTGCGGCCCTTCGCGGGGCGCAGATCATCTTTACGGACCGCGAGACGGACGGCTCACGCGTGGCAAAGCTTCGCGAGACGAGGCCCCGCGATGTCTTCTCTCTCGCTCGAACCGATTTCGGTTTCTTTCCCGCCGACGGAACCGGAGAGGAAGCTGAGGCGCCGAAGAAGGCGTTCGCCATCTGCGGCATCGGCTCGCCCGAGCGGTTTGTCAAGGATCTGCGCGCCCGGGGCGTCGAGGTCGTGGGCCAGCGTTTCTTCCGAGACCACCACGCCTACACGGAGGACGACCTCCGTGAGGTCGCGACGGTCGCCGAGGCGGCGGGAGCCCACGCCGCGGTCACGACCACGAAGGACGCGGTGCGCATACACACGTGGCCGGGCTCCCTTCCTCTTCTCGCTCTCGCCGCGCGTCTCGACATCGAACGCCTCCCCCAGGTCCTCAAAAGGATCGATAGCCTGATCCTGGCCCGGATGAAGGCGGGGAGGTAGCGTGCCGCGCGACGTTCGGTACAACCTGGAGGCATGGGCCCTCGGGGCCTTCAAGGTCATGGCCCTCGTGATTCCACGCACGCTCTTTCTGCGCGCCGGCCGGACGCTCGGCGCTATCGTGGCCGCCCTGGACACCAAACATCGAAACATCGCCAAGGACAATCTGCGTCGGAGTTTTCCAGACTGGACGGAAGCACAGGTCGATCGAACCGCGCGCGGCGTGTGGGTCCATTTCGGCGGCGTCATGTTCGACCTCGTCCGCATCCTCGCCCGGGGCCCCGCGACCGTGGACGCGCTCGTCACCATCGAGGGACGCGAACACGCCGAACTCGCCCACCGCTCACCCCACGGCGTTGTGATCATTACGGGACATTTCGGGAACTGGGAGACTCACGGCATCGTTCACGCGAAACATTTCGGCTCGATAGGCGTCATTGCGCGACCGCTCGACAACCCGAGGCTGAATGCGGCGATGACCGCGCTCCGAGAGAGCGCCGGCAATGAAGTCATCGAGAAGGAACACGCGATGATCCGGTCGATGCGACGACTCAAGGCCGCGCAGGGCGTGGCCTTCGTGGTGGATCAAAACGTCCAGGAGAAGGAAGGCATCTTCGTGAACTTCTTCGGCCGGGAGGCGTGCACCACTCCTTTCGCGGCGCGACTCGCGCTCAAGACCGGCGCCATGGTCCTTCCCTGCCGTGCGGTGATGACCGCGGATCTGCGCTACCGCGTGATCTACGATCCGCCGATCGACCCGTCCACATTCGGAACCGGGGACGAGGCGGTTCACAATCTCAC
>CAZBTT010000360.1:0-5461 GCA_964494295.1 uncultured Acidobacteriota bacterium | reverse complement strand
GGATCGCGAAGGAACTCAATTCGTCGTATCCGGCGCACCAGTACCCGATCACGGCCCGCGAAGCGCGAAGGCTCGGGCTGCAGATCCAGGACCTCGACCCTGAGACCGACCGCCTCCTCCAGCAACTGAACCTTCTCTATTCCGAGATGGGACAGCGCGCCATCACCGACTACGACTCAGACAACCACCACGACAACGAGATCACCAACATCCTCGAGTGCCGGAAGCGTCAGGTCTTCTACCAGGTCGAAAAGGACTGGCACTACCGCAAGGAGGAGCGCCGCTTCGTCCCCTTGAACGACCTGTCGGCATGGTATTTCTGCGAAAAGAAGAGCGGCAAGCTCGTCAAGTCGAAGTTCCACATCCGGTAAGTCGGGGGCCGCTCCCGTAGGTCGCAGGAAACTTCCTGGGAGCGTCCTACGTAAATCCTGATGAGGCTAGTGTTTCAAACCATGAACAACATCACCACCCACCCAAGCGACACCGTCACCGCCGTGAGCTGGGTGAGCTACATGCTCCACCTGATCGTGGCCTTCGCCGCTGTGGTCCCGGGGATTCACGCCAGCGTGTTTCTCCTGATCGTGGCCTTCATCGCCGACATGGTGATGCAGGGCGACGCCTCGGGGTCGTACCAGGAGTCGCACTACACCTGGCGACTCAAGTCCGTGGTCTGGGCCGGCGTGCTGTATCTCATCACCTCTCCTCTGTTCCTGCTCCTCTACGTGCCCGGTTGGGCCGCGTGGGGCCTGATCTCGATCTGGTTCCTGTACCGGATCGTCAAGGGTGCGGTGGCGCTCTCCGGGCGGCGCGCCGTTTAGCAGGCACTCTGGACCGCAGGCGATAGACTCCACGCCCACGCGCGGGCGTGGCGAAATGGCAGACGCGCGGGTCTTAGAAGCCCGTGGAGAAATCCGTGCTGGTTCAAATCCAGTCGCCCGCATGTCAGGTTACGGGCTCGACCCGCGTAGAATGACCGCTGGTTCTTCAAAGGCGCGGTTGTCGCGCGGGCAAGTCCTGTCCCCCGCGCCACATACGAAGCCTGACCGCCCCAGAATCCCGAACTGCAACCCGTCGCTTTGCGTTGTCGACCGACCGTTTTCCTACCCCCGAGAGAGAGACCTTGAAAGCTGAACTCACCTCCGAAAACTCCGTCCGCAAGGCGATCGACTTCGATATCGACAAGGAAGTCGTTTCGAAGGAGATCGACAAGCGCGCGAAGAGCATCGCCAGGAAGGCTCAACTCCCCGGTTTCCGGCCTGGCAAGGTTCCCCTCGCGGTGGTGAAGCGACAGTTCAAGCAGGACGTCGAGCAGGACGCCGTCGAGGCCATCGCCAACGAGTACCTTCCCAAGGAACTCGAGACCCACAAACTGCGCCCCGTGGCTTCGCCCAAGCTCGAGAAGGTGGAACTCGCTCCCGAGGGATCGCTCAAGTTCCGGGTCACTTTCGACATCCTGCCCGAGGTCACCGTCCCCGCCTTCCGCGGGATCGAAGTGAGCGTCAAGAAGCAAAGGGCGACGCAGGAGATGATCGATGTTGAGATCGATCGCCTGCGCGACGCGGGCGCGCGGTTCGAGCCGGCGCCCGACCGGCCGGCCACTACCGGCGACTTCGTCGAGGTCGACATCGAGGTCACCGACCACTCCACGGGGCAGGCGCGCAAGCGCGAGGCAACCCTCATCGAAATCGGCCACTCCGGCAATCACGAGGAACTGAATGCCGCTCTCCTGGGCGTGACTCCGGGCGAGACCCGCGAGGCCCGGGCGGTGGAGCGAGAGAACGAGGATCAGAACTCCCCCGTCGTCCGGACCGTCGACTATCACGTGGTGGTCCGCGCCCTCAAGGTGAAAACCCTGCCCGCGAAGGACGATGAGTTCGCCAAGGACCTGAATTTCGACAACTACGCGGCCCTCGAGACGAGCGTGCGCGAGCGCATCGAACGCGCGTTGAAGCACAACGAGGACGTCGCGGTCGAGGACGCGGTCCTCAACAAGCTGGCCGATCTCGCGACCTTCGACATCCCACAAAGCCTCGTGGACGAACAGGTCGAGGCGCGCACCCGCCGGTTCGCCGAGAACCTCCAGCAGCAGGGTGTCGACCTCAACAAGGTCAATCTCGACTGGTCGAAGATCGCCGAAGAGCAGCGTGAAGGCTCCGCGAAGCAGGTCAAACTCGAGATCCTCCTGGACGCCATCGGCAAAGCCGAGAAGGTCGAGGCGAGCGACGAGGACATCCAGGATCAGATCAAGCGCCTGGCCGCCCGGGCGAGGACCAGCGAGAACGCGATCGCGGGTCGTCTCAACGACGACCAGAAGCTCCGCCTGGCCGCTCAGGCGAGGGACCGCCGCATTATTGACATGATAAGAGCCGCTGCTAGAGTCAACTTCGAATGAGGGATACCCACGCCATGCTCGTGCCCATGGTGGTCGAGCAGACCGCCCGTGGAGAGCGCGCCTACGACATCTTCTCGCGTCTGCTCAAGGACAACATCATCTTCATCGGCACGCCGATCGACGATGCGGTGGCGAACCTGATCATCGCGCAACTCCTTTTTCTCGAGGCGGAAGACCCGGAAAAGGACATCCACCTCTACATCAACTCTCCAGGCGGTTCCGTCACCGCCGGCATGGCGATCTACGACACCATGCAGCTCATCAAGCCCGACATTCAGACGATCTGCGTCGGCCAGGCCGCGTCGATGGCCGCCACTCTCCTCGCCGCGGGAACGAAGGGCAAGCGTTGCGCCCTTCCCAACGCCCGCATCCTGATCCACCAGCCGCTCGGCGGCACTCAGGGCCAGGCCTCCGATATCGCCATCCAGGCGAAGGAAATCCTCCGCATGAAGGACAACCTCAACGCCCTCCTGGCCAAGCACTGCAACCAGCCCATTGAGAAGATCGCCGCCGATACGGACCGCGACTTCATCATGGACCCGATTCAGTCGGTCGAATACGGGATCATCGATCAGGTGATCGCGAAGCGAGAGAAGGAAAAAGTCTGAGGGCCATCTCCAGATGACGACGATGAAAAGGAACGACGGCGAAACCCTTCGCTGTTCGTTCTGCAACAAGGACCAGGGCGATGTCCGCAAGCTCATCGCCGGCCCCACCGTTTTCATCTGCGACGAGTGCGTCGAAGTCTGCAACGACATCATCGCGGACGACAAGAAGACCCCCACCCCCAAGGCGAAGGGCAACCTTGCCGCTCCCCACGACGTCAAGAAGTTCCTCGACGACTACGTCATCGGCCAGGACATGGCCAAGAAGAAGCTCGCGGTGGCGGTCCACAACCACTACAAGCGGCTTCAGATCTCCAAGCAGAAGATCCGCGGCGACGTAGAACTTCAGAAGGCCAACATCCTCCTGATCGGCCCCACCGGCACCGGGAAGACGCTGCTCGCCCAGACCCTGGCCCGGATGCTTTCGGTGCCCTTCGCGATGGTCGACGCCACCACCCTCACCGAGGCCGGGTACGTCGGCGAAGATGTCGAGAACATCATCCTCAAGCTCCTGCAGGCCGCGGGCGGCGATATCGAAAAGTGCCAGGAAGGCATCATCTACATCGACGAGATCGACAAGATCTCGCGCAAGGATGAAAACCCCTCCATCACCCGCGACGTGTCGGGCGAAGGCGTGCAGCAGGCCCTCCTCAAAATCCTCGAAGGCACGGTCGCAAACGTCCCTCCGCAAGGCGGCCGCAAACACCCGCACCAGGAGTTCTACCAGGTCGATACCTCGAACATCCTCTTCATCTGCGGCGGCGCTTTCGTCGGCCTAGAGAAGGTGGTCGAGCGACGCATCGGCCGCAAGACCCTCGGCTTCCGCACCGGCCAGAAGGCGGAGGCCGAGGCGAAGAGCATCGAGAAGCACACTCTTCTCCAGAGGGTCCTGCCCCAGGACCTCATCCGCTACGGCCTGATCCCCGAGTTCATCGGACGGCTGCCCGTGGTGGCGACGCTGCACGACCTCGATCAGCGCGCCCTCATCGACATCCTCACGACACCTCGCAACGCGATCATCAAGCAGTATCAGCGGATGTTCGAATACGAGGGCGTCAAACTGCGGTTCACCGACGACGCCATGCTGGCCATCGCGGATCTCGCCATCGAGCGGAAGATCGGCGCGCGTGGCCTCCGGATGATCCTCGAAGATCTCATGCTCGACCTGATGTACGACCTCCCCTCCCTCAAGAAGGTGAAGGAATGCGTGATCACACGCGAGGTCGTGGTCTCGGGCGAGAAGCCGATCATGGTCATCGAAAAGGCGGGCTAGACGCCCTCGCCCGCCTGAGCCACAAGCCTGCCTCGAGCCCTTAAAGACTTGCAGTAAAGGGCGCCATAAAGGCGGCGCGCCTCAGGAACCCAAGAAGGACGGACCAAAGCTTCCATGCCTCCATCAACCAAGTCCACCGCCGATGCGCCTGAGGCCCTGCCTACGGTTCCCTTGCGCGATGTCGTCGTCTTCCCGCACATGATGATGACGTTCGTGATCGGCCGGAAGCCCTCGATCCTCGCCCTCGAGCACTCGCTTCAGCGCAGCAAGCGACTGTTCCTGACCGCCCAGCTCGACCCGAAGCGCGATTCCCCATCGCCGCGGGAGGTCCGCGCGTTCGGGACCATCTGCCAGATCGTCCAGAGCCTGCGTCTTCCCGATGGCAACCTGCGCGTTCTCGTTGAAGGCGTGGATCGCGGACAGGCGCTGGAGTTCGGAGAAGAGAGCGGCTTCATGAAAGCGCTGGTGCGGACCATCCCCCGACAGGCGCCGGAAGGCGACATCGAACCCGTGGTGCGTCGGGTGGTCGAACTGTTCGACCGCTACGTGAAGATGTCGAACCACCTCCACTACGACGCGATGCTCGCGGCGGTCCGGGTCCAGGACGCCGGGAAACTCGCCGACACCGTCGCGTCCCACCTCGTCCTCCCTACAGACGAGAAGCAGGCGCTGCTCGAGACTCCCTCGCCCTCCGCCCGTCTGTTGAGCCTCACCCAATCGCTCGAAGTCGAGGTGGAACGCCTCGAAGCCGAAAAGCGGGAGGGCCGTGCGCCCAAGGGCGGCCGCTCGCCCAAGGAGCAGTACCTCTCCGAGAAGATGAAATCGCTCCAGAAAGAGCGCCAGAAGGAAGAGCGTCCGAGCGAATTCGACGAGCTGAAAGAGCGCATCGAAAAAGCGAAGATGAGCAAGGAGGCGCTCGAAAAGGCCCGGCAGGAGCTGAAGCGCCTCGAAGGCATGCCGCCGATGTCGGCCGAGGCCACGGTCTCACGCAACTACCTCGAATGGCTCGTGGCCATGCCGTGGCGCCGCAAGGCCAAAGAGACCCGCGACATCAAGGCCGCCGAGGTGATCCTCAACGAGGATCACTACGGCCTCGACAAGATCAAGGAGCGCATCCTCGAGTTCCTCGCGGTTCGCCAGCTCGTCGATGAGCCCAAGGGCCCGATCCTCTGCTTCGTCGGGCCTCCCGGC
>CAZBTT010000359.1:0-5468 GCA_964494295.1 uncultured Acidobacteriota bacterium | reverse complement strand
GGGGACTCGAGTTCCGCCATCCCCACTCCGCCCGATTGCTCGTCATCAAGCAGGGTCCGGCGGGCTAGTTCCTCGCCTGATTTCCGCCAACGCGTGGCGGGAGGGCAAAATAGAGAGCTCCTTTGACTTCGATATTCTCCCTTCCGGAAAGACTGCTCGCGGGCTTTGGTCGTGGCTGCATGGGTTTCGCCCGGCACGTCGGGCAGATCAGCATGCTCACCGTCCGCATCGTCATGGCCATCCTGCAGGGCGGAGTGTCGCTCAAGATGATCTTCGCGCAGGCCTACGAGCAGGGGATCGGGAGTCTTCCGCTCGTCCTCGTGACCGCCGTGCTCTCGGGCATCGTCACGTCCCAGCAGGGCGGTTATCAGTTCTCCTCCTCGATTCCGCTCTACGTCCTGGGCAGCGTCGTCGCTTCGAGCGTCGTGCTCGAACTCGGGCCGGTCATGACCGCGTTCGTCCTCATCGGCCGGGTCGGCGCGCGCATCACCGCCGAGATCGGAACCATGGCGGTATCGGAGCAGGTGGACGCCCTGGTCTCACTGGGCCGGGACCCGGTGCCTTATCTCGCCGCCCCCCGGGTTCTCGCCAGCATGGTCGTGACGCCGATCCTCGTGGGCGTCGCCAACGCGGTCGGCGTCCTGACCGGCCTGGTGTCGGCGCGGGCGACCATGGGCCTCGGACCGGAAGGCTTTCTGTACGGCGCCCGTCTGTACTGGCACTCGTGGGATCTCTTCTATTCGCTCACCAAGGCCTTCGTCTTCGGTTTCACGATCCCGATCATCTCCGTGCACATGGGCCTGATCACCCATGGCGGCGCCGAGGGCGTCGGCCGCAACACCACGACTTCCGTGGTCTTCATGATCATCACGGTTCTCGTCGTGGACGCCACGTTCCCGCCGCTCTTCCTCAACTAAGACGACACCAGACCATGGCCGAAGAAGTCACCATCGCCTACGAGGACGTCCACAAGCGCTTCGATGCGCCTGTCCTCTCGGGGGTCAGCCTCAACGTCCTGCGCGGGGAGACGATCTCGATCCTCGGGACCTCCGGAACCGGCAAGAGCGTCCTCCTCAAGACCACCATCGGCCTCATCACCCCGGACCGGGGCGACGTGAAGATCGATGGAGAGAGCGTCTATCACTCGTCGCGAACAGGTATCCGTGACCTGCGTCGCACCGTCCGCTATGTCTTCCAGTACGCGGCGCTCTTCGACTCCCTCAATATCTATGACAACGTGGCCATGGGTCTCGACCCCGAGACCATCAAGTCTCTCGACAAGAAGGTCATGCTCGATCGGATCGCGAACTCGCTCGAGAACGTGAACCTCGACCCCGGCAAGGTTCTCTCCAAGCTTCCCGCCGAACTGTCGGGAGGCATGCGCAAGCGCGTCGGCCTTGCCCGCGCCATCGTGGGGGAGCCCCGGATCATTCTGTATGACGAGCCGGTGACCGGTCTGGATCCGGTGAACGCAGCCACCGTCAACCGCCTGATCATGTCGATCGCCGAGCGGACGAAGGTGACCTCCATCGTGGTGACCCACGACGTCGAGGGCGCGCTCGAGATGTCGCACCGGGTGGCGTTGCTCGACAACGGCAAACTTCGGTTCATTGGAACTCCTGACGAGTTCCGCAAGAGTGACGATCCCCTGGTCATGGCGTTCGCCGACCGGCAGGCCGCGGCCCGGGCCGCCCTGAAACTGATCGAGCACGAAACGAGCGACGACGAACCTGGATCCGCGCACGCGGTATCGATTGGAGTATGAGCATGAGTGAAAAAGCCGCCGTGGTGGCGCCCCCGGTCCGAGGAAAACATCAGGAACTCTGGGTCGGTCTCTTCGTCATCCTCGGCACCCTCGTAACGCTGTACCTTCTCTTCACCCTCACCGACGCCGCCATGTTCCGTGGACGCTACATCGTCACCAGCACGGTCAAGGACGCGAGCGGCGTCCGCAAGGGCGACCCGGTTCAGATGCTGGGCGTGGGCATCGGCCGCGTGCAGAAGTTCGTCATCGGCGAGGCCGGCGTCATGGTGTCCCTGGAGATCGAAGGGGAGTACGACACGATCCCCACGAACTCGCGCGTCGAACTCGTGAGCGCCGGCCTGCTCGGCGGAATGGTCGCGCGGATAATCCCCGGCAGCGGGACCGAGATGGCGAAAAATGGCAGCGTGCTCGAGGGCGCCGTTCCTCCGAGCATTCAGCAGCAGGCCGACGACATCGCCACCCAGGGCAAGAAGACGCTGACCCGCGTGCAGGAGCTTTTGTCGGAAACCATGGTCAAGGACACTCACGCGAGTGTCAAGGAACTCGATCAGCTGCTGAAGCGCCTTTCCTCCATCGCCATCGAGCAACAGAAGGAGCTGAAGTCGCTCACGACATCGATGCGGGCGGCCTCGCAGAACGTGGAGAAAGCGACGTCGCGCGAGGAGATCGACAAGGCGATGAAGCGCCTCGATACCCTGAGCGCCTCGGCGGAGCGGACCGCGAACACGGTCGAGAACTCGACGAAGGCGCTTGATGTCGTGCTTGGGCGCGTCCAGCGCGGCGAAGGAACCCTTGGCAAGCTGTCGACCGACGACGTGCTCTACACGAACCTCAACAAGACACTGGAGAGCGTGAACGCGACCTCCCTCGAGATGAAGAACCTCCTGGCCGACCTCAAGGCGAACCCGAAGAAGTACCTGAAGGTTTCGGTTTTCTAGCTACAAACCGAAAACGAGAGCGAGCTGCGCGGCGGGCTCGTGACGCCGCCACGGGTCTTCCAGGAAGTAGATGACCTTGAACGCAATCGTCGGGTCCTTCAGGGCATGGAAGTTCCCGGCCAGAGACCAGACCGCGAGCACGCCTATGTCCTGCTTCCGGTTGACGCGCGCATCGCTGACCGTGGTGAGGTCGTAAACCGGGCCCAAGAGGAGGGTCTTGTCTCCGTCCAGCTTCACCTCGCGCAGAGCGAGGGCCTCGACGGTCACCACGCGTGACCCCGTGGAACCGATCAGGGTGTCCCAGGCGGGTTCGTAGAAGAAGGGTTCACCCTTTTCCTGTGACTTCCACCAGGAGACCTCCGTCTTGACCCGGGCCACCCAGTCGCCCACCCGGGCCTTGAGCGTCGGCGAGACGTAAACGCGTCCCGCGAAACCTGACGCCGCCTCGTCCACGCGGGACTCGATAACGTCGTCGTCGAAGCGGGCATCTAAACGGTCGAAGGGCAGGAATGCCTTGTAGGTTCCGAAGTAGTAGACGGGTTCGACACCGACCCGCAGATCCAGAATCGACAAAGGCGCGTATTCGAACCAGGCGCCGAGGCGCTTGAACGCGGGCGTGAGTTTGCTGGAGATACCCGTCGCCACATGGGCGTCTTTCACGATCAGCCTCTGACTCTTCGTGATCGAGCGCGTCCACGAGACGTCGAAGGCGTTCTGGATGCCCAGCGGGTTCACGACGAAGGCGAAGGTGTTCTCGAACTTCCGTTTCCAGGCCTGATCCTGAGCCTCGACGCTGCGCCCGAGGCACAGAAGGAGGGCGAGGGTCAGCGGTCTGAGTCTCATCGGAGCGTGACCATATACCGGCTGGCGACCGGTCCCCACAGGCCCCGGGCTTCTTTCCCGCGTGCGGTCATCGACGGGCTAAGATCCCCTGCCTTTGCTTCACCGTCGCTAACGCGCCCGAATCCTGGAGATCCGCCACCGAATGAAGACCGTTACCTCGATCCTGGCCGCCGGCGCCGTCTTCCTGAGCGCGCAGGCCCTGGCCCAGACGGCCTCGCCCGCGCCCCGTCCACCCGCGCCGGGGGCGAGCGCCACCGCCGGTTCGCCGGATCCACTCGCCCCCCGGCCCATCGACGGCGTGGACACGGTGTTCATGGAGGAGATGACGTGGATGGAGATTCGCGATGCCATGAAGGCAGGGAAGGACACCGTGATTGTCGCCACCGGCGGCCTCGAGCAGAACGGCCCCTACCTTGTCTCGGCGAAACACAACATCGTGCTTCGCGCGACCACGGATGTGCTCGCCCGCCGGCTCGGCAACGCTCTCGTCTCGTCGATCATCCAGTTCGTCCCGGAGGGCGAAATCGATCCGCCCTCCGGACACATGAGGTACCCCGGAACGATCAGTCTCAGCGCCGCCACGTTCGAGGCACTGCTCAGCGACGTTGCGTCCTCGCTCAAGAGCACGGGTTTCAGGACCATCGTCTTCATCGGGGACTCCGGAGGCAACCAGGCGGGCATGAAGAAGGTGGCGGAGACGCTCAACGCGCGGTGGGCTGCCGCGGGGGTTTCGAATCGGATCTACTACGTCCCCGAGTTCTACCAGTACGCGTTTCTCCACGAGTGGATCGAGAACACGATGGGGATCAAGCAGATCGACGAGGGACTCCACGACGACTACGCCATCAGCGCGATCATGGCACTGGTGGATCCAGTATCGATCCGATTGCCTCAGCGCGTGGCGAAAGGGAGGGACACGATCAATGGCGTCAAACTCTCCCCGCTGGCAACGACCCAGGCGAACGCGCGGCGAATCGTGGAGCGACGCGTGGACCAGACCATCGAAGCCCTGAAGCGCGCAATGGCGGCGGGGAAATAGGTGACGGCGCGGCGTGAATTCCTGAAGATCGGCGCAGCGGCAGCTATTCAACCGTCGGGCGCTGTCGCTTCGCTCCCGCGGCCGGCCCAGCCCTCCCCGCGGCCCGCAGCTGCGACGTTCGAGCACGCCGAGGCGAGCCTGGCGAACCTTGAGGGGCGAATGGCAGCGGGTGACCTCACATCCTCGGACCTGACGAGAGCGTATCTGGACCGGGTTGCCTCGGTCGACCGAGGCCCCGAAGGGCTTGCGAGCGTGATCGAGACGAACCCGGACGCGCTCAAGGTCGCGGCCGCACTCGACGCCGAACGCCGCGCCGGACGCAGTCGCGGCCCGCTTCACGGCATTCCCATCCTGGTCAAGGACAACATTGAAACCGCGGACGCCATGGTGACGAGCGCCGGCTCGCTGGCCCTCGCCCGTCACATCGCGAGGAAGGATGCGTTCGTGGTCGAACGGCTGCGTCTCGCGGGTGCGGTGATCCTCGGAAAAGGGAACCTCTCGGAGTGGGCGAACTTCCGCTCCACGAAGAGCAGCAGCGGATGGAGCGGCCGCGGCGGCCAGTGTCGGAATCCGTATGCGCTCGACCGGAACCCTTGCGGCTCGAGTTCGGGATCGGGGGCCGCCGTCTCCGCGAACCTCTGCGCGGCCGCGATTGGCACCGAAACCGACGGGTCCATCGTCTGCCCCTCGTCAGGCAATGGCGTCGTCGGGATCAAACCGACCCTGGGTCTGGTGAGCCGCTCTGGCATCATCCCCATCGCGCATTCTCAGGACACGGCGGGGCCCATGACCCGGACGGTCGCAGATGCCGCCGCGGTCTTGACCGCACTCTCGGCAATTGATCCGCGGGACCAGGCCACCACGCTCCGTTCGGGCCGTGCGC
>CAZBTT010000358.1:0-5484 GCA_964494295.1 uncultured Acidobacteriota bacterium | reverse complement strand
AACCGGGGCCGTCGGGCCCGGGAAGTTCATCAGCGGGCGCAAGACACTGGCTGACCTGGCGCAGAGCCTCGTGAACCCCGCCCCGGGAGCGTTGAAGACGCTGGTCCTGTTCTAGCCGTACTCCACGGCGAGGCCTGTTCAAGCGTCCGAAGTAAGTTCGAGGGGATGACAATTCGCGTCCTCGCCTTGCTCGCCCTTCTTCCGATGATCGCCGGGGGCCAGACCGGGCCGAGACCGAAGGACGGCGCGGCAACCCAGGTCGCCTGCCGAATGACGATCGCGCCCGCGGGTCTTTCGGGTGTGACCGAGGCCAGCGGCATCGCAATCTCCCGTCGTACGCCGGGCATCTTGTGGTCGCACGGTGACTCGCATGTCGGTGAGCCCTCCCTGTTTGCCTTCGATGCCCAGGGCGCGGTGAAGGGCCGGATCCGCCTCGTGGGCCTCCGCGTGACCGACTGGGAGGACATCGCTGTCGGGCCCTGCGGTCCGCGGACCTGTGTCTTCGTCGCGGATATCGGAGACAACCGGGCCACGAGGCGCAACATCACGATCCACCGATTCCCGGAGCCCTTGC
This sequence comes from uncultured Acidobacteriota bacterium, assembly GCA_964494295.1. Lineage (GTDB taxonomy): Bacteria > Acidobacteriota > Vicinamibacteria > Fen-336 > JAGNNV01 > JAGNNV01. The sequence continues at coordinate 4,910 of CAZBTT010000358.1, read as the reverse complement.
CCGCCGAACCCTTTGTTCGCGGCCATGAGACCTTCCACGCGACATTTCCGGAAGGCGCCAATGACGCGGAGTCGATCTTCGTCTCGACTTCCGGTGAAATGTTCGTGGTCACGAAGGGTGAGACCGGCCCGGTTGTCCTCTACAGCTTTGGGCCGGCCCCGAAAGCCGGCGGCGTTACGCCGCTCCAGAAGCGGGCCGTCCTTCAGCCGGGGCGTGTTCCGCGCACGGAATGGGTGACCGGGGCGAGCGCCTCCCCCGATGGGGAGTGGGTCGCGATGCGCACCCATCGCACGGTCTTCTTCTACGACGCGGTGCGGCTGATGAAAGGCGACGCGTCGTCGCCGTCTTGGTTCGATGCCTCGCCGCTTCGCGAACCCCAGGGTGAGGGTGTGGCGCTCGGCCAGGGCGGGGCGCTCTTCCTCGCCGGGGAGGGTGGGCGCAGAGGCGCGCCCGGTACGCTGAGTTCGGGGGTGTGCGGGCTTCCGAACCGCTAATTGAGCGCGCCGGGGGTGGCCAGTCCGAACGGCGCGATGGTTCCGCGCGAATGATCCGGGGCCTCGGCGGGCGGTCACGCCGGATGCAGGCTACGGCGGGGTTGGCGTCAAGGTGGATCTTCTGGTTCCGAACCATCGCGGCCGTCCGGGTGAGGCCGTCCCCTGAAGCCGTTCGCGGTTGGGGGAGGCCCCGATGGTCGCGGCTCGGAACTATCGGTGATCATCATGAATGCCAACCCCTCCTTCGCTGCATCCGTCCCGCCCGCCCTTCAGTCCGCGGTTTCTCGCGCGCCTGAACGGGCTCTGTCCGTCGCCACCACGCTCGAAACCTTCGAGCGCGAAGCCTGCCCTCGGGGCACGTCTACCGCGTTTCGCTTGATGCTTGTCGGTCGTGCGCCTCAATCGCGGCATTGCTTGACGCGAACCTTCGGGACCAACTGCGGCGTGCGTCGTCATCGGTTGTGTTGAACACCGCGGAGGGATTCGGGTCTGTGTCGCGCGGCGTCAAGCGGCGGCACTACGAGATCGCTCGTGGCAGCGCGATGGAGTGCGTCGCCATTCTTGACCTGGCGCTCGCACTCGGGCCGGCAGGCGACCCCGTCATCGCGCGTGCGTTGTTCACTCGTGCGGCGATGATGCTCTCGAAGCTCGAGGCTCGGTTTCGTTGAGCCGCCGCCGAACGGACGGATCCGGCTTGGCCCAATGGAACCCGGAACGGACGGGTTCGGGTTCGGGATCGGATCCGGGGTCGGGGCGAGCTCGGGTCGTCTGATCGAGCGCGCGGAGTTCACGAGCGGAGGTCAGTCCCTTCGACTCCCGGACGGAGCTCCGTCTGGTGGACAGGAGCCCTTCTGCCGCGCAGGCTCCTAGAGCACCGTTCCTGAACGCAGGGGGCCGCGAGCCTCCTCTGGATCGAGGCGGAGCGGTAGCTCCGCTCCATTCATTGAAGAACGACCTGCGGCCCCCGGATGTGAAGGAACGCCCGGGTGCTCTGGCCGCAGCATCACCGCGTGGCGCGCGGCAACCAAACGCGCGGCAACTCCGCTCGCTGCTAGTTAAGAGCGCCCGGGGTGGCTAGTCCGAAGGGCGCGATCTTGGCCTGGAAGCGGGAGCCGTCCGCGGTGACCATGTTGTAGTGACCTTCCATGGTTCCAAACGGGGTCTCGAGCGGGCAGTAGCTCGTGTACTCGAACGACTGTCCCGGCTGAAGCACCGGCTTCTCGCCGACGACTCCCGGCCCTTCGACGGTCTCGATGTCGCCATCCGCGTCCTTGATGATCCACTTCCGCGACATCAGCTGCACCGGCGCGGTTTCGAGGTTCGTGATCGTGACCGTGTACGCGAAGATGAACTTGTTGACCGATGGGTTCGAGCGCTCCTCGAGGAAGCGGCTGCTCACCTGCACCTTGACCCCGTTCGTGATGGCTTCGCTCATGCAACTCCAGATCGCAAACCGCGTTCAGACCTCGAGGGGATGGATCAGGATGCCCGAGGGAATCTTCGGGTGGAAGAAAGTGCTCTTGGGCGGCATGGACTCTTTGGCGTCCGCCACCGCGGCGATCTGCCGCAGGGGCGTGCCCCGCATGAGGATCGCCACCGCGTCTGGATGTGCCGCGAGTTCGGTCTTGGCATCGGCGAGCGAGTGCACGAACTCGACCTTCGGATCGTGGAGGCCGAGGTGCTTGAAGCCCACGTGGTGAAGGAAGTACGTGTCGAGATCCCTGAGGCACTGCGGGGCGTCCTTCGGAAGTTCGTCAAGGACGCCGGGAGCTGATTCGCAGACGATGGCCTTGCCGTCAGGCCAGACGATCGCGAATGCGAAAGGAAGCGTGGAGTTTGAGACTTCGCGCGCGGCGGTCTCGGCGTCGGTGACCGCGTTCAGCATGTACTTCCCGTCGAGTCGGGTCATCACGTCCACCGCGGACGGCGCACCGAAAAGAATGCGGTGATAGGGGAGGACCACGAGGCCCGCGTCGTTGGGGCAGAAGTAGCCGTAGGTCACCGCACCCTCCGGCCCGATCTCCCGCAGATAGCGCTGCGCGGTCGCGTAGCGGTGATGACCGTCGGCGATGTAGGACGGCCCGGTTCCCGCACTTGTCGCGAGCGCCTCGATGTCCGCAGGCTTCGTGACCGCCCACAGCGTGTGCTCGACCCCGTCATCGTCGCGGTAGAGGGCACAGGCGGGGTAGGACGCCTTCGCATGCGCCGCCGCTTTCGCGAAGGCTCCCTGATCCTCGAAGAAGAGGAAGATGGGAGAGAAGTTCGCCTTCGTTGCCTTGAGAACGGAGAAGCGATCTTCCTTCGCGGGGCCCCGGGTCTTCTCGTGGGGCCGGATCACCATGGACCCCTCGGGCTCCACTTTGAAGCGTGCCAGGATCCCGGTGCGGACGAAGTCGCGGCCTTCCCAGGAGAAACGCTGCTCCATGAGGTAGATCGCGGGTTCAGGGTCCTGCGCGAGCGTGCCGTCATTGCGCCACTTCGCGAAGATCTCGCCAATTCGCGCGTAACCCGCGTCGCCGTCGCTGGGATCCTTGAGGATCACACGGACCACGTTCGCGTCGCTTCGCCCGAGCAGCGTCTTGCGGTACTCCTCGGAGATGACGTCGTAGGGAGGCGCCAGGAGGCTCTCGAGCGATCCCCGCGAGGCGGGGTAACGAAGGGCGCGAAACGGTCGGATCTCGGTCATGGACCAGAAAGTCTACCCCCCCGGCCCGACAAGGCCCCGTTACGACTCGACGTAGCTGATCTTCGTGCTGCCGAGCTGGATGATGTCGCCGGGCTTCAGCACCGAGCGATCGATGCGCGCCGAGTTCAGCAGCGTCCCGTTGCGGCTCTTGAGATCGAGCAGGACGCAGCGATCCCCTTCGAGTTCGACGCGGCAGTGGAAACTCGAGATCCGCGGATCCTTGAGGACGAGGTCGTTGCGGGGATGCCGCCCGATGGCGAAGGTCGGTGCGTTCAGCACCACGTCCTCGGTCTTGTCCTCGCCCGCGATCCGGAGAGTGCGGGTGATCGTCCGGGGCGCCGCCATTTCGGGAAGCGCGCGCAGCTTGGCGGTGGACTCTCCGGTGCGCACCGGAGGTTCGGGGACCTGAGGGGTAACCTCGGCCGCGGCCGCGCGCTCGGGTGGCTGGGGCACGTATTTGTCGGTCGTGCCGCCCCGGTCGGCGGGTGGGGGTGCGGCCGCGGGCGGCGGGGCGGGAGGAGGGTTCGAGGCGGCCGCGCCCTTCTCGGCGCCGGACTTCGAAATCCGCTGGGGCGGAAGCAGGTCGGTGAGGTGCAGAGCGCACAGCACGTGCATGGCGCCGAGCGCCTGGAATTCGTCGAGACCCGACCGCTTCACCAGTTCCTCGATCGTGCGCTCGCCGTTCACGAGGGTGAGGATCACCCTCTCCGCGTCGTTCAGCGCCGGAGAACTCCGGGTGGCCGAGCGCGCCCGCAGGATGCACTTGCGGGAGACGAACTCCTTCTGGAGCGTCTCCTTCTGGCACTGTCCGCGCAGCGCCTCGACGAGAAGAGTGGGGAAGTCCGGGCTGATCGTGAAGGCCCACGGCGGGGGCGTGACGCCGTCGTACACCGTGAACGATCCCGACGTCCAGGTGGCGACGTCGCGCAAGGCGTCGGTAGCCAGCGCTTTGAGGTCCTTCTCCATCGAGGCCTCGGTGGCCATGAGTTCCGAGATGAGCGCCTGGGGAATCCGGGTCGAGCCGGCTTTTTGCCGCGACAGCGCGGTTTCGATGTCGCGAAGTTTGATCACGCCGCCGCCCGCGAGCCGCGCTTCGATCTGGAGCTGGATCTTCGTGGACACGCACCACACCGGCTGTCCATCCACGAAGAACACGCGGGTTTCCTGATCGGGGCGCTCGAACGCCACCGCCGACGTGCGCTGCGTCTGGCCCAGGAAGAGAAAGATGTCGGCCGCGCCGACGTTCTCAATGAGGCCCTCGATGGAAAACCGCATGGCTGTTGCGGGTGATGCTAACCCGAGTCAGGGGACTTGGTAGCGGGGGGCGGGGTTTGCTTCGTCGCCCGCTCTTTGATGGCTCCTCGCAACGACGGCGCGTGCTGTCTGACGATGCGCCGTCGGCGGTCCGAGGTCAGCAACATCGACTTATCGTCGAGTATCTCCGCCCCAACGACTCCACATAGAAGTCCTCGGCCGAAAGCGGCTTCGAACCGTCGCGCCGCGCCCCCTCGAGATACCGCTCGTACGCCTGATCGCCCATCACCGCCCGTACGTAGTTCCACACGCTGCGAAGGCCCGTGCCGAACCGGAGCGTGAAGGCGGTCATACGCGTCCCTCCGCCGGCCATTGGGTGGCGACGTAAGGCGACTCGTTCACCGTGACCGCGCGCGTCCCCCGCAGAAGGCCGATCCACAGCGTGAGGGCCTCGACGATCAGGAAGAGGGTCAGAG
>CAZBTT010000357.1:0-5496 GCA_964494295.1 uncultured Acidobacteriota bacterium | reverse complement strand
CAAGAAGCACTTCCGGAGGCGGCTCCGTCCCCCGCGCCTTCGCGGCCGCGGACTTCCGGGGACCCCCCCGGGGGATCTCTCTGTGGGGGTTTCAATTGCCCTGCCTCCCGGAAACACCGAAGCGGAGAAAGAGGCGTATCGCTCGGTCCAACGCGCCTGCCACTTCGACCCTCGCGGCGAAGGGAAGAAGTGACGACAGATCGCGGGGGGGCATGGCCCTTGCATCATTTCCGTTGAATGAGACCAGGACACCTCGGAGCCCCCCTACTTTGCCTCGCGGTCATGCTCTCGGCTTGTGGGCCTGAGGCGGCTCCCCCCCCGGTAACGTCAGCACCCCGTCCCCCTCTTCCCTCGCAAGAGGCCCACGCCGATCTCACCGCCGCGATGCGCGCGTGGCTCGCGGCTCCCGACAAGAAGTTCAACCCGGGCCCTGCGGGAAAGAAGATCCTCGCATCGATCTATCCCGAAGCCGCGACAACTGCGCTCTGGCTGGATGCGAACCTCCGTCCGACAAAGTCCGCCGAGGAGGTCCTCGCGATCTTCACCGACGCCGAAGCCGAGGGCCTCGAGCCCGCGGACTACCGAGCCGCGGAGCTGGTGGCGCTCAAGGCGAATCTCGAAGCGGGACCCCCACCCTCTGCGGCGGACGCGGCCGCCTTCGACGCGTCGACCAGCCTCTCGTTCATCCGATACCTGCGGCATTTCCACCGGGGCCGCGTCGACCCAAAAGACATCGGCTTCCTGTTTACCCTGCCGGCGGACGAGCACGACTACGCCACGATGGTGCGCGATGCCGCCCACAAGGGCCGCGTCAAAGAGACGGTCGCCTCGATCACACCGCCTCTGGTGCAGTACAAGGCGCTCCGCTCGATGCTGCCGAAATACCGTGCCCTGGCCCTCACCGAGGGCTCGACGTTTCCGCGGCTCGGACCCGCGCCGCGCAAGGCGATCAAGCCGGGAGAACTCGCCGTGGGCCTCGATGCCCTTCGTACTCGTTTGATCGCTCTTGGCGACATGAAAGACACCGCGGCGCCGCTTGCCGTCCCGCCCGTCTACGAGGGCGACATTGTCGAAGGCGTCAAACACTTCCAGACGCGGCACGGCTACGAAGCGGATGGCGTCCTCGGCAAGACGACGTGGGCGGCGATGAGCGTCCCGATCTCGTGGCGCGTTCACCAGATCGAGCTGGCGATGGAGCGGATGCGCTGGCTGCCGCACCTCGGCGAACGACCCTTCGTGGCCGTCAACGTTCCGATGTTCCGCCTTTGGGGCTGGGACAGCGTTCCCGAGAGCGGCGCGCCGAACTTCGAGATGGGGGTCATCGTCGGCAAGTCCCTCAACACGAGGACGCCGGTGTTCATGGAGGAAATGGAGTACGTGATGTTCCAGCCCTACTGGAACGTGCCGAAGTCAATTCTGCAAAAGGAGATCCTGCCCATCCTTCGCCGGAACCTCGGCTACCTCGAAAGCCAGGAGATGGAGATGGTCGACGGACAGGGCGACGACGCGAAAGTGGTGGCGCCGACCCCGGAGAACGTGGACCTCCTGGCGGAGGGAAAGCTGCGGTTGCGTCAGCGTCCCGGCGCTAAGAACTCGCTTGGCCAGGTGAAGTTCATGTTCCCGAACGACGAAAACGTGTATCTCCACTCGACTCCGGCCCAGAGCCTGTTCGGCCGGGCGCGGAGAGACTTCTCACACGGCTGCGTCAGGGTGGAAGACCCGGTAAAGCTCGCGGAGTGGGTGCTCAAGGATCAGCCCGAGTGGACGCGGGAGAAGATCGTGGCGGCCATGAACGGGAAGCCGTCTTTCCGGGTCAACCTGACGAGGCCCATCCGGGTCGTCATGTACTACGTCACCGCCACCGTGATTCCGCCCGGCAACACCCTTCACTTCGCCGAGGACATCTACAAACAAGACCCGGAGCTCAGCGAGGCGCTTCACGCCCGAAGGCGGTGAGCGCCTACCAGGTGCGGACGCGGCCGGTGTCGACGTGGACGAAGTTCGATCCGGCGTAGTAGCCGACGCCGCCGCGGCGAGTCGAGAGCGCGGCGCGGCGGAGATCCCTTAGGGACACATCGCCGAGACGGATGTCGATGGCCTGACCCCGCAGGTGGAGGCTGTTCTTCGCGACGCCGTTGCTGTGGCGATTGAGCGCGGTGTTCGTCGTGGGCGAACGATAGGCCGAAATGATCTCGAACGGCGCTCTGGTCTCGGTCATGCCCTTGATGTCGTGAAGCAGATCGAGCAAACCCGGGTCGATGGGATGGATGTCGCCGGTCCGGAAATCGCGCATGAGCCGGTTGATGGCGCCGAGGCCCTCGGGTTCGTAGGCTCCGGACCTCCAGTACTCGATCGAGAGTTTTTCGCCGGTGTGGGTGTGGTTGAACTTGAGGACCCTTGGGTCCATCGGCTGGGCGAAGCCCTTGCGCGGCGTGAGAAGGCCGGCGACCGCTGCGGTGGCGGCGCCCAGAAATCCCCGGCGGGTGGCGATGGTCGAGTTCATGGAATCTGGTCTCTTGAGGAAACAATCGAACTGCCGGGAGAACCCGACCGAGGGTAGGAGTATTACTGACGCCTCCGGTTCGAGCCTAATGAGCGATCCCGCACAGACAGAACAGCCTGGTCGGTGCGAGGGTCCCTCAACGAACGACGAGAACGGAACAGTGCGCGCTGCGGGCGACGCTCTCCGCGACGCTTCCCATGATCGCGTGCATGAGGCCGCGGCGGCCGTGGGTGCCCATCACGATCAGCTCGGCGTTCAGTTCCTTCGCCTTGTGGACGATCACTTCGCGCGGATCTCCGCTTTCCACGAGGAGCGGTCCCATCGAGGCGTTCGGGCACAGCTTCGCGACCAGCTCCTGCAGCTGGGCCTTCGACTCCTGGACGAACTGCTCGACATACTTCTGAGACACGGTGAGGGCGATGCCCACGGACTCGACAGGAATCAGATAGGCGTGCAGCAGGTGAACCGTGGCTCCGGTCTTCGAGGCCAGGGCGCACGCCGCGCTCGCGGCCTTCTCGGACTGCTCCGAGAAATCGATGGGGACCAGGATGTTCTTCGGGGGGTCTTTGAGGGTAGTCATATAAAACTCCTCCTGCTTCATCCGTGAAAGATACGTTCGACGATCGGACGCGGTCCGTCCTCGGCGATCCGCCGATGTTCGGCGGTCGAAAGCAGTCTACGCACCCCGGAAGTCTCGGCGAGAACAACCGCGATCTGTCTCGGGCTCAGCCCCGACGACCCCTCCACCGGAGCGACCTCGACGTTGCGGGCGAGATCGGTCAGCGAGATGACGCCGACCAGTTCGCGATGGAGGCCGAGGACGGGCAGGCGGCGGACATGATTGACGCGCATCAGCATTTCCACGCGTTCGAGCGAGTCCTCGAGATCGCACGAAACCACGTCCCGTGAAGCGGCATCCTCCACCCGGAGTTCGGCGAGGCCTTTGCCATGGCTCAACGCGCACATCAACGCGTCGCGATCGGTGACGAGGCCCACCACGCGCTTCAAGGCATCGATGATCGGAACGGAGCCGCAGCCTCGATCCCGCATGATCTGCACGGCCATTTCCAGGGTGTCGGCCAGGCCGCACGTGGCAGGCTCGTCGGTCATCACGTCCTTGACTCGATACATGGGCTCTTTCCTTCGTCGCGGGTCGATGGTTACTCCGGGGGACGGAGGGCGAATCGCACGGTGACCGACAAAACGAACTCCATGGCTATGCCATTGAGCAGCAGCGGCTGGTAGCGCCACTGCAGCACGGCCGCCTTCGCCGAATCATCGAAGATCGGCTGGCTCCGCAGCACCGTCACATCTTTCACACGCCCGTCCGTCCCCACATGGGCTTCGAGGATCACCAGTCCCACGACGCCCGCCTGGGAGGCGAGCAGCGGATACTCCGGCGCGACGTAGACAATTCGCTTCGGTTCGCGAATCTCCCCGCCCACGCGGATCACCTGGGTCACGGGTTTGGGCGGGGGCGCCACCTCGCTCGGCAGGCCGCCGACGATGCCGCCCGCGACGCCACCTTCCACTCCACCTTCAACGCCGCCCTCGACGCCTCCCTCTCCCAGCGACATCGAAGGCTTCGAGATTTCATCCGGAATCACCATCGGGGCCACGAAAGCGTTCGGGCTCAGGGTCTCGGGGGGCCTGACCCTCGCCGCGGCCGAGCGCGGAGCCGCGGCCGGTGGAGGTGGAGGCGGAGGGGGCGGCGCCATGGCGCCGGGCTCGGCGAAGAAGGCGCGCAGACCGATTCCGGGCTCGGGCGCCTGCGTATCGCTCAGCAGGGGCACGAGTACGAACGCGGCGAGGAGCGCCCCATGAAGCAGCAGCGACACGGGGGCCCATGCGAAATGATGATCCTCGAACGGGGCTCCGCCCATGGCGTGGCCGTCGAGGCGCAAAGGGCGATTGTGCTTCCAGGTCACGGTCGGAGGAACGTTGCCTGGAACGGGGCGGTCGAGGGCGAAATGGATCGCGGTCATGGTTGCACCTGCTTTCCCGAGAGAGGCACGGCGTTGGCGAGCCGCTCCATCAATAGATCCGCCCGTTTGCGCGTGACCGTAAGCCTCTCCTGCATCTGATCGAACACGAATCTGTGGGCGGAGTCGACCGCCTCCTTGAGAGGAACCCTGGCGTCCTCGAGCTCGACTTCCAGGCTGGCCCGAAGCGCCTTGTCCTGCACGCGCCGAATGAGCTTCCCCGCCTCATCGAGTGAGGCGCGGACCTCCCGCACTTCGGCGAGGCGCATCCTGCCCTCGGCGGGCAGATCGGAGTTGGGCGCGATCTTGCCGGGACCATGGCAGGCCTTGCATTCGGCGGCGAGGGACCTCGGCGAGAGCAGGACAGCGCCCGCGCTTCCGTGACAGGTCGTGCAGGTGGGAGCATCGGGACTTCCCTCGCGCAGCACTTCGAAGTGCCGGCTCTTCGTGAACGCGGCGAACGCGGCGGGATGACATCCTCCGCAGGTCCGCGGCAGATTCGCGCGATGGACCGGGCTCGCCGGATTGCGCGCGCCGAGCATGCCGCGGTGGGCGAGGAAGGACTCGAATGTCGACGGATCGCCGCCGTGGCACCCCTCGCATCCAACGTCGGCCCGGCCGTGGGCCGAATGGTCCCATTCCGAAAGGTGCCACCTTGAGGCAGCAGTGGAATTCGCGAAGTGGCAATCCGCGCACCGGCTCCTGGACGACTCGGCGGCAAGGCTCTCGCCCTGCGTGATGAACGCTACGACTGCGAGTCGGACGACAACGGCGGCGGTGATGTTCACTACAACAACAACACGTGGAACGGCAGCACGTGGGTCAACGGCACGCCGAATCCGAATTATCTGGCCGAGCGGTTCCGGCAATCCATCGCGCGCAAGGGCAGCGCGTTCTCGCTCACACCGAGCACGGCCGACGCGTTTGTTTACGCGGATGAGTTCGTCAACTGGATCAAGACGAATTACGGCTACGGCCAGACCGATCCGAACAAGACGATCTGGTTTGCCC
>CAZBTT010000356.1:2346-5512 GCA_964494295.1 uncultured Acidobacteriota bacterium | reverse complement strand
TCCGAGTTCCTGATCACCTACCTGGACGAGAACTACTCTCAGACCATCATCAGCCGGAACAAGCGGGATTTCGCATGGATCATGGCGAGGACGCCGGAGATCCCGGAGGCCGACTACCAGAAGCTGTTGCTCGAACTGACGGCCCAGGGATACGACCTGACGAAGCTGCGGAAAGTCCCCCATCGTTGGCCCGAGAACCCGTAACCCGGCAGCAATTCGATGTTCGCGTCCTGCTAGGCTTTTCACTCGACGTCATGCCCGTAAAGAAGAAGAGGAGAAAGCCTGTGGAAGCCAAGGTGAGCCGTCGAACGTTCGTGGGAGCGGCGGTCGCAGCGTCGGCGGGAACCCGGGGCAACACTCAGTCAACCTCCACGAGGCCGGCCGCGTCCAGGGCGGGTCGAAGCGAGACCTTCGACGTGGCGGTCGTTGGCTCCGGGGTCTTCGGCGCGTGGACGGCGCGGCACCTTCAAGCACGCGGCCAGCGCGTGGCGCTCATCGACGCCTACGGCCCCGGCAGTTCACGGGCGAGTTCGGGCGGGGAAACGCGCGTCATCCGGATGGGCTACGGGTCGGCCGAGATCTACACCCGCTGGTCGTGGGACTCGCTCACGCAGTGGAAGGCGCTCCAGAAAACGACCGGGGAGCGCATCTTCACCGAGACCGGCATGTTGTTCCTGGCCCGTGAACGCGACACCCTCACGCTCGAGACGCTCGCCGGCCTCCAGAAGGCCTCCATCCCCCACGAGAAACTCGAACGCGCGGATCTGGTGGCGCGCTCCCCGCAGATCGATTTCGGTCCCATCACCTGGGCGGTGTCTGAGCCCCGTTCGGGGGTGCTCTTCGCGCGTCGGTCCGTGCAGGTGGTGGCGCGGGAGTTCCAGAAAGCAGGCGGCGAAGTCATCCTCGGAAAAGCCGAACCTCCGCGCACCGACGGCGTCGTGGCCTCGATCCGCGTCGGCGATCGCGAAGTGAGAGCGAAGCATTTCGTCTTCGCCTGCGGACCGTGGCTCGGCAAGGTCTTCCCCGATCTCCTCGGCGAACGCATCTTCCCCACACGTCAGGAAGTCTTCTATTTCGGCGTGCCACCGGGCGACGATCGTTTCGGCCCGCCGAAGATGCCGACCTGGATCGACTTCGGCGCGGAGATCTACGGGCTCCCTGATCTCGAGACCAAGGGCTTCAAGGTCGCGATCGACAAACACGGCCCGCGTTTCGATCCCGATTCGGGCGAGCGCCTCGTCACTCCCGAGAGCACGGCGATTGTGAAGACTTTCGTGGCCGAGCGCTTCCCGACTCTGAAGGACGCGCCCATCGTGGGCAGCGAGGTCTGCCAGTACGAGAACTCCTCAAACGGCGACTTCCTGATCGATCGCCATCCGAAACACTCGAACATGTGGCTCGTGGGCGGCGGCTCCGGCCACGGCTTCAAGCACGGTCCCGCTCTCGGCGCCTACGTCGCGGATCGGATCACGAAGGGCGGTGAGACGGACGCTAAGTTCTCACTCGCGACCAAGGACAAGGTTCAGTCCCGCGCCGTCCACTGACCCTTCGGCAGGCTCAGGGCAAGCCCTTCGGCACGCTCTTCGTCCGCTCAGGGCGAACCTTTCGACACGCCATTCGTCCGCTCAGGGAGCCTTCCTCCACAATGCGCGGGATGCGCACCACGGAAGAACGCAGACCGCGAGGAGGAGGAGCCAACCCGCCGAGCCGGCGTTTCGCGCGACCGCGTAGTAGGCGACCCCAGCGAGAGCCCCTGAAATCAGGGAGCCCAGTAGCGCAGGGCGCCGTGGGGAGAGAAGACCCTCACCGTCGTATCGCCGCTGGAACCTCCCGAAGACGACCGGCATGACCCACACGAGGGCGACGACGAAGGACCATGACGACAGTGCCCGAGAACGCGAGGCTCCCGACAGGCCTTGAAGCTGCTGGGCGAGGAGACCCAGGATCCCGAGGAGGACTCCCCCGAAGAAGAGGATCCCGTCGACCAGACCGCCCGGCCGAAGCGAGTGATGTTCCATTTCGTTGCCCAATAGTCCCATGAAACGTCTGAGGCGGCTCCGCTGGGCGAACTTCGGATCGGGCGAATGCGCGCGCGCCGATTGACTCGGGCGTAACATCCCCGGGCAGCGGGCGGTCTCACCATCACGCCATTCCGAGGTTTCTTGACCATGACACGAAAGTTCTCGTTTGGAACCCTGGCCCTCATCGTCGCGACCGCGTCCATGGCGGGCGCCGCCCCAGTCCGGTTAGCCCGCACGCCGGATTACCACGCAGGAAAGATCGCCTTCGGGTATCTGGGCGACATCTGGGTGGTGAACGAGGACGGGTCCAACCCGCAGCGGATCACGGTGAGCACCGGCCGCGATATCAATCCGCGTTTCTCGCCTGACGGAAAGTGGATCGCTTTTTCGTCGAACCGTTACGGCAACCATGATGTCTTCGTGGTGGCGGCCGAGGGCGGCATGCCGAAGCGGCTGACTTTCCACACCGGGGGCGACGAGGTCACCGGCTGGTCCCCCGACTCAAAGTTCATCGTGTTCCGCGCCTCCCACGGCGACGGCGTGTTCCCCGGCACCGCCACGCTGTACCAGGTCCCGGTCACTGGTGGACCGGAGGCGGCACTCCCGGTGGACTGGGGCTGGTGGGGAACCTACGCGTCCGATGGCAAACGCTTCCTCTTCAACCGGCACCCCGGCACGTGGTCGCGCAAACACTATCGCGGCTCGTACGCGGCCGACATCTGGGTGGCCGACCTACAGGCGAAGACCTACCGGGAAGTGCTCGCGGGCGAGAAGTTCAATCGTTATTGGCCGCTCCTCGGCCCGAAGGACGAGATCTATTTCGTGGCCGACCCCCTTCCGAATGAAAAGGCGGTCAAGCCCGGGAGCGATGACGTGCGACGCAGCCGGAACAACATCTACAAGGTCGCGGCCACGGGAGCGGGGGCGCCGGTGCAGGTGACGAAACACACGAGCGGCAACGTCTTCTATCCGTCGATATCGAGCGACGGCAAGGTGATCGTGTACGAAGCCGACTTCGGCCTGTGGAAACTCGACACCGCCACCGGACGGGCGAGCGAGGTGAAGGTCGATATCGTCTCCGACGAGAAGGAAAACGCCTCTGAGGTGGTCACCATCACGAACGAAGCGGACAGCTTCGACCTCTC
>CAZBTT010000356.1:0-2246 GCA_964494295.1 uncultured Acidobacteriota bacterium | reverse complement strand
GAGTGGGCGCCCGATTCGAAGTCGCTGGTCTACGGCTCCACCGACAAGAAGCTCTATCTGTACACACTCGCGGATGGGAAGACGACGGTTCTCGCCGCCACCACGATCGGCGCGCCGCGTTCCCCGGCGTTTTCCCCCGATTCGAAGTGGTTGAGTTTCGTGAAGAACGACGCGACCGGGCGCAGCCATGTCTATGTAATTCCCGCCGCGGGCGGGCCGGAACGGCACATCACGGAGGACGACGAAGCCTTCAGCGAAACGTCGGCGGTCTGGACGGGCGATGGCCGGTACATCGCCTACATCGTCTCCGAAGGAACGGCGAGTGGAATCGCCTCGACCGGCGGCCGCGCGGCCGCCCAGATGCGGCTCATGGTCCTGCCCTTGAGGACTCAAGACAAGGACCCGCTGAACAAGGACATCGACAACGAACAGCAGGGCGTGGCCGCCGAAGCGGCGGCGCGCGCGGCACGCGGGGGCGGAGGGGCGGGCGGTCCAGGCGGTGGAGCCGCCGCGGCCCCGGTGGAGGTGCGGATCGATTGGGACGGCCTCACAAGGCGTGCTCGGCGCATCGAAGTGTCCGGCACGGTGATCGGCAGCCTCACCGCGGCGCCCACGGGAAGCACCATCGCCTTCACCGCCGGAACGCCTCCCGCTCCGGGCGCTGCGCCCGCAGGCGGGGGTGAAGACTCAACGAGCATCTTCTCGGTGAACGTCGCGGACGGCAGCACTCCCGCGCGCCTTCCCTCGGCTCCGCCTGCACCGGCGGCGGCGGGCGGAGGGGGCGGAGGCTTTGGCCAGGGTGGGGGTGGGTCTCGCATGGTGTTCACCAACGACGGTCGCACTCTCTACTTCCGGTCCGGCCGCGGCATCTATTCCGCCCCCGTCCCTGCGGGGGCCGATGCGGCGGCTTCGGGTGCGGCTCGGGCCGGAGGTCGAGGCACAGCACCCGCGGCGACGAGTGCGGCCACACCCGCAGCGGCGGCGAAGCAGGTGACGTTCACCATCAACATGGAACTCGATCGGAAGGCCCGGCGGCGGCAGGTGTTCGAGGAAGGCTGGCGGGTCATGAAGCACCGCTTCTACGATCCGAACATGCACGGCGCCGACTGGAACGCAGCCCGTCAAACGTATGGCTCCCTGCTCGAGAACGTCGATGACGACGAAGAGCTGCGCACGGTGATGATGCAGATGATCGGCGAGCTGAACGCATCGCACACCGGTGTGAGTGCCGGGGGCGGGCCGCCCGGCGCCCCCGCCCCGCCGCAGACCCGGTATCCCGGTTTCGAACTGGAACCCGATGCCTCCGGTTACTACAAGGTCCAGCACATCTGGAAGGACGGTCCGGCCGATCACGACTACGTCAAGCTCAAGGTCGGCGACTTCGTCCTCGCCGTGAACGAACGGGAGATCAAGACCACCGAGAGCTACTGGCGCGACCTCACTCTCGCGGCAGGCCGGGAGTTCCACTTCCCCGTCAACAACCGACCGGTCCGTGAGGGAGCCCGGGAAGTTGTACCCGAACCCATGAGCGGCCAGGCCTACAACAACGCGCAGTACGCGAAATGGGTCGAGGACCGGCGCGCGATGGTGGAGAAGCTCGGGGGCGGCGAGATCGGCTACCTGCACATCCGGGCCATGAACGCTCCGTCGCTTCGTCAGTTCACCCTCGACCTCGTCCTGAACCGCACCAAGAAAGCCCTTGTCATCGACCAGCGCTTCAACGGAGGAGGAGGCATCGATCAGGAACTGCTCAGCATTCTGATGGGCCAGAAGTACCAGTACACGCGGGGGCGCGATGCCGGGATCGACATCCCCCGTCCGCTCGAGACGTTCTATGGACCGATGGTGGTGATGCAGAACGAGCGCTCGGCCTCCGACGCCGAGATGTTCCCGCAAGGCTTCAAGGACCTCAAGCTCGGCAAGGTCATCGGCGTGCCCACCATGGGCGCCGTGATCGGAACCGGGTCGTACACGCTCACCGACGGGTCGGCGATACGGACGCCGGGGTCGGGGGTGTGGACGGCGCGTGGCGAGAACATGGAGAACTTCGGCGCGCAACCCGACGTGTGGGTGGACAACGCGCCGGATGATTTCCTGAAGGGCCGCGACGCTCAGCTCGAGAAAGCGGTCGAGGTGCTGAAGGCCGAAGTCGCCGCGGGAGGCGGGAAGGTCCGCTAATCCCTTCGACACGCGGACGGAGCGCCGTCTGGTGGAGCGCGAAGCCGCCCCTTGGGGGCCAGGAGCCC
>CAZBTT010000355.1:4692-5516 GCA_964494295.1 uncultured Acidobacteriota bacterium | reverse complement strand
TTAGTGTCCTACGGAGAAGGAGTAGCCGCGCTCGTTCTGGAGGACGTACGCAGCGCCGCGCTTCACCGCGGCGAGTGCGGTGGTCATATCCGCGGGCACGCCGTTCTTCACGTCCCAGAAGTTGAAGTTGTACGGCGTCTTCGAGAACACGATCGGAACCGGCCCCTTGGCGTTCTTCGGCCGGTAGACATCGGTGGCGAGGCGAACCCCGTCGCGCATGGGGATGAGCAGCTTGCGCTCGACCACTGCTATCGACTGGAGTTCAGCCTCGGTGTCGGTTCGCTTCTGCTTGTCGGCGTTCGATAGCGGAGCCGGCTGGCCGAAGACGACGGGCGAGAACGCGAGCGACAGGGCGAAAAACGCGAATGCGTTTCGCAGAGGTGTCTTCATTGGGTTTGTTCCTCGGCTACTTCGAGACAGTGCCGCGCTGGGTCTTGCCGCGGACGGGGTAAGCGGGACGTACCGGCTTCTTCACCGGATTCTTCTTCAACTCGGCCATGACGACTTCGATGGCTTTCTCGAGCTGCGGATCGCGTCCCGCGATAACGTCCGCGGGCGTCATTTCGACTTCGATATCCGGCGGGACACCTTCGTTCTCGACGATCCAGCCCTCTTCGGGCGTCCAGATCGCGAGGTTGGGCGCGGTGATGTTCCCGCCGTCCATGAGGACGGGGAAGCCGAGGATGCCGACAAGTCCGCCCCACGTGCGCTTGCCGATGAGAGGCCCCACGCCGAACTTGCGGAACATCCAGGGCAGTAGGTCGCCGCCCGATCCCGCGGTCTCGTCGATGAGCATCGCCTTGGGTCCCTGGGTCGGGGCGCGG
>CAZBTT010000355.1:0-4682 GCA_964494295.1 uncultured Acidobacteriota bacterium | reverse complement strand
TCCGCCGGGTCTCGTGGGTGGGATACGCCTTGGGGCCTGGGGTGGGGGCGAAGGGGGTTTTGAGGTCGGCCCCATAGGGCATCGCCCAGTTGGCGATGAAGGGCCGGCGCAGGATGTCGATGTAGTAGTCGGCCACACTGCCTCCGCCGTTGAACCGCTCGTCGATGATCACGGCTTCCTTGTGGACCTGCGGATAGAAGTAGCGCTTGAAGTAGGCGTGTCCTTGTCCCGCGGTGTTGGGGACGTAGACGTAGGCCACCTTTCCGTCGGTCGCCTTGTCCACCTTCTTGAGGTTGCTCTCGACCCAGTCGCGGTTGCGCAGGGCGCCTTCCTGCGCGATCGGAACGACCGGGACAGTGCGCGAGCCCGAGCCATCGGCGTTGGGCCCGAGGGTGATCTCGACGATCTTGCCCGAGGTGTTTTCGAACAGGCTGTAGAGGTTGGTCGGGGGACGAAGTTCGCGGCCGCCCACGGCGAGCAGGTTTTCGCCGACCTTCGCGTTCACACCGGGCTCGGTCAAGGGGGCGCGGAGTTGCGGATTCCAGTTGAGGCCTCCGAATACCTTCTTGATGCGGTACCGCCCGTTCGCGATCTCGTAGTCCGCTCCCAGCAGACCGCCCGGCACGTTCTTCACTTCGGCGCGGATATCGCCGCCGCCCACGTTGTGATGACCGACCGAGAGTTCGCTCGACATCCACTGCAGCAGCCGATTGAGATCGGGACGCGTGGCCACATGGGGGAGGAACGCCGCGTATTTATCGCGCTGCTTCGCCCAGTCGACGCCGTGCATGTTGGGTGCGTAGAAATAGTCGCGGTTGATGCGCCAGGCCTCGTCGAAGATCTGCTTCCACTCGGCCCGCGGATCGACACGCACCTCGATGCCATCGACCGCGAGCCGGCCCTCGGCCGGTTCGGCCTTCTTCGCCGTGGCCACGATGGCCCAGTTCTCACCGTTGCGATACAACAGCTTCTTGCCGTCGGCCGAGATCGCGTAGTCGTTCGCCTCGGTCACGATCACTTCGTTCTTCCGCGTGGTCAGGTCGTAGCGATTGAGCGAGGTCTTGCCGTCCACGCGCTTCAGGTAGAAGACCTGGTTCGCCAGGCCCGCCTGCACGTTGGTGAGGTCGGCGGGAACGATCGGCAGGTCGAGGATCCGATACTCGAGACCGGGGAAGTCGATCCGGAAGGGGTCTTCCTTCTTCTTGGTGGCATCCGCGGCGGGAGAAGGCGAAGCGGCGGGCGGCGCCGCAGCGGCCGGGGTTTTCTCCTCGGCCTTCGGCTCGTCCTTCTTTTCGGCCGCCGCCTTTTCCTCGTCGCTTTCCTTTGCGAGAGGTGAGGGGGTGTCGTTGCGCAGCACCGCGAGGTAGATCCCCGAGGTCGCGTTCATGTCCGCATTCGACTGGGCGAACCAGTCCTTGACCGGTCCCGCATCGGTGGAGGCCAGGAAGTAGAGATACTTGCCGCTCTTGTCGAAGGCCGGGCTGCGCACGTCGCTCAGGCCGTCGCTTACCTGGAAGGACTTCGCCTGCTCGATGGAGTACGCGTAGACGGTGGTGATGCCGGCCTCGTTATCCATCGCGTACGCGAGCCACTTGGAGTCGGGCGCCCACGAGTAGCTGATGACGATCACGGGCCCGTAGGTCGGCTGCTGCGCCACCTTCTTCGAAACCCCCGACTTGACGTCGAGCCAGTAGACGCTCTGGGAGTTGTCGAAATACGCGATCTTCTGGGAGTCGGGCGACCAGACGGGATCGGTGTAGAAACCTTCGCCCATGACCTTCACCACCTGCGGCGCGCCCTTGCCGTCCTGGCTTCCGATGTAGAGCTGATATTCGCCGGAGGCGTCCGAGAACCACGCGACGGACTTGCCGTCGGGCGACCAGGCAGGCGAACGGTCGTGCGCGGCGACGCTCCCGGTCAGGTTCCGCACGTCGCCCTTTTCGCCGGGCACGGTCACGATCTCGCCGCGAAAGCCGAAGGCGGCGCGAGCGCCGGAAGGAGAAATCGCGGCGTCGCGGATCCAGCGGGCGCCCTTGGCGAAGCGAGGCCGGGTTTCGCGCAGGTCCGAGGCCACGCTGATCGAGAGAGCGCGGCTCTGGCCGGACGCGGGTTCGAGAAGATGAAGAACGCCGGCCTGCTCGTAGACGATCTTCCCCGCACCCGATGCCGCACTCAGGACCGGGAAGTCATCGTGCTTCGTGACCTGGCGGATCTGCTTCGTCTTCGTATTGAAGGCGAAGATGTTGAACTCACCCGCGCGGTCCGACCGGAAATACACGGTGTCGCCGATCCACATCGGGTCGGTGTCGTTCGCGCGTCCGGCCGGTTGCGGAATGGTCTCGGTGGCGTGGCCTTGCACGTTGTAGAGCCAGAGTGTCGAGGTGGTTCCGCCCCGGTACGACTTCCACTGCTGGTAGCGTCCCGCGATCGGGTTGTAGGCGATGCGGGAGCCGTCAGGGGAATAGACGGCCCGCGCGGCGTTTGGAATGGGAAGGGCCTCCTCCATGCCTCCCGTCATCGAGATGGTGAAGAGCTGCGCGTAGCGGGTGGTGAAGGTCGCGCGTTGAGAGGTGAAGAGGACCCCCTTGCCGTCGGGCGTCACCGACTGAACCGCGTCGGCGTTTGGGTGGTAGGTGAGCCGCGTGGGCGCGCCACCCGTCACCGGCACGGTGTAGACGTCGACGTTCCCGTCGTACTGCGCGCTGAACGCGATGGTGCGGCCATCCGGGGAGAACGCCGGGTTCGATTCGAGGCCATCGTCGGCGGTCAGTCGCTGGACGCTTCCGCCGTTGTGGTCCGCGACGAAGAGGTCGCCGGCGTAGATGAAGGCGATGTGGGTCGCGCTGATCGCGGGCTGAGTGAGCAGCTTTGTCTCGTGCACGTCCGCTCCCCGGATAACCCGGGGGCTGGCGACCAGCGAGGCGCCGATCAGTGTGGAGAGGGAGAGCAGTCGGAGTGTTCGCATGACGAGACTCTACCCCGCCCCCAGGGCCGCGAAATCCACGTTCTTCGAAGTAGGCGACATAAACTCCGCTCATGTTCAAACGTCTCCTCCTGGCCATTTCCATCGCCGCTTTGCTCGCGGTTCCCGCAGGCGCGGGCGGACCCAAGAAGGCGCGAAACGTGGTCCTCTTCGTGGCGGACGCGGGCGGCATTCCGACCCTGAACGCGGCGAGCCTGTATGGCTACCAGGCGCCCCTCAAACTCCACATCCAGGGCTGGCCGCACGTCGGTTTGAGCGACACGTCCCCTGCGCGCGGGTTCGTCTCGGACTCCGCGAGCAGCATGACCGCGATCGTCACCGGTCACAAGACCAACAACGGCGTTATCAGCCAGGGACCCGAGGCGGTGCGCGGTAAACAGGACGGTCGCCGCCTCAAGACGATCCTGGAGTACGCGGAGCAGAACGGTCTGAAGACCGGTGTCGTCACCGACATGCCCATCATCGATGCGACGCCGGCCGCCTGCTATGCGAGTGCCAACGACCGCGGAAAAGGGGCCGAGATCTTTGCGCAGGCTTTCGAGCCCCGCTTTGGAGACGGTGTCGATGTGCTCATCGGGGCGGGCCGCCCCGAATTGGAGAAACAACTCCAGGCCGCCGGCGGGAGCCTTGAGGCCCTCTCCGCGCCACACCGCCGCGCCATTCATCCGACCCTCGAGGCCGCGGCCGGCGAACGCGGGCGGATGGTCGTGGTGGCGGATCGCATTGATGTGCGAGCTGCCGCCCTGCGGGCGCTCGATGAACTCCAGAAGAGCCCCAAGGGGTACTTCCTGATGGTGGAGTGGGACACCCACACTCACGATCCCAAGCCCGGGATCGAGAAGATGGTGGCCCTGGACAAGCTGATCGCGGAGATTCAGGCTCGGGTGAAACTCGACGACACACTCCTGCTCTTCACCGCGGATCACTCCTTCGCGCTTCGAACCCGAGGCGAAGGGTCAGACGGGCAGATCCTCGCGGGCTACGACGAGTGGAAGGCCGCGGGCGGTCTCACCAACCAGCCGATACGACTGAAATCAGTGCTGGTCGACAATTCGCACAGCGGAGAGGAGGTGGCGGCCATCGCGATCGGCGCGGGTGCTGAGCGCGTGAGCGGCTTCTTCCCGAACACCCGGCTGTTTCACATCATGCTCGATGCCTGGGGATGGAAGGCGGACAAGGAGAACTCGAAGTGACACTCGACCGCTACGGACTCGACATGGCCGGATCCGCCGAGGCTGTCAAACACTACGAGCGCGCGCTCCAGCACCTTCTACGATTTCAGCCCGACGTCGTCACGGCGTCCGAGGCGGCGATCGCCGCCGATCCGAGCTGCGTGATGGCGAAGGCCCTGCGCGCTTACGTGGGCGTCATGTCCAGCGAATGGCCGGAGACCCTCGCGGGGGGAGAAATCGTCGCCGGCCTCGCGGGAACGAACGACCGCGAGAAGGCTCACCTGTGCGCCATCTCGTCTTGGGTGGAAGGGGACATGTTCGCTGCCGGGCGGGTCCTCGATTCGATCCTCGCCGACTACCCGCGGGACCTTCTCGCCCTTGCCGTGGGGCATCAGGTCGACTTCCTCACCGGTGATGCGCGGAACCTTCGGAGCAGGATCGAGCGGTCGCGGAGCGCCCTCACCGCTCAGGACCCGGAGGCGGGCTTCCTCGGCGGCATTTGCGCGTTTCGTCCCGCGGATTGCGGC
>CAZBTT010000354.1:0-5533 GCA_964494295.1 uncultured Acidobacteriota bacterium | reverse complement strand
GGAGATTTCGAATCAGCAGACTTCCCGCTCTTCGCGATCGCCGCGAACTTCGAGAAGAACGATTTCCATCGCACGACCACCGGGAATGATCTCAAGGACACGGTGTACGGGCTCGATCTCGTCTACAAGTACAAACGGTTCTTCGCCACCGGCGAGTACTACATGCGCGAGCGAACGCCGGAGACCGGCGCGAAGTTTCGGTCGGATGGATTCTTCGGACAGGCCACCTACCTCTTGACCTCCCGGCGGATGTGGGAGATCGGCGTGCGATTCGGCCAGTTCGATCCCACCGACAAAGCCGGCTCGAATCTTCGCAAGGAGATCCGGGGAGTGGTTTCGTACTACTACGGCCGCCACAACATGAAGGTGCAGGCGGACTTCGGCCAGCTCAAGGACGAGGCGGCCAATGGCGGCAAAGGTACTCGGAACAACGAGTTCCGGGTCCAGTCTCAGATTGTTTTCTAGCGACTTAACGCAGAACTAACACGCGCTTAACCCCTTCTATTCGTGCGCCCTCTAGCGTGGCACGGTAATCGCAAAACCTCCATCGAAATGGTGACCCTCCAATGACCCGAATCCTCCGAAATGCTTCCATCGTCCTTCTGCTGGCCCCGACGGTCCAGGCCCAGCAGATCCGCGTCGACCCCGCACTGCCCTCCTACGAGAAGGTGAGCGGCATCTCCGGGAACCTGAACAGCGTCGGCTCCGACACCATGAACAACCTCATGACCCTTTGGGCCGAGGCCTTCACGAAGATGTATCCGAACGTGAAGGTTCAAGTCGAGGGCAAGGGTTCTTCAACCGCACCCGCCGCCCTCATCGCGGGCACCGCGCAGTTCGGACCCATGTCCCGGGCCATGCGCTCGACCGAGGTCGATCAGTTCGAGCAGAAGTACGGCTTCAAGCCTCTCCAGTTCCGCACCTCGTATGACGCGCTCGCGGTCTACGTGAGCAAGGACAACCCGATCGAAAAGCTCACGCTGTCGCAGGTTGACGCCATCTTCTCGAAGACCCGCCGCCGCGGCTACAAGACAAACGTCACCACCTGGGGTCAGCTCGGCCTCACCGGCGACTGGGCGAACCGTCCGGTGAGCATCTACGGCCGCAACTCGGCCTCGGGCACGTACGGCTTCTTCAAGGAGCACGCGCTCAACAACGGCGACTACAAGGACTCGGTCAAGGAACAGCCGGGTTCGGCCTCGGTGGTCCAGCGCGTCACCGCCGACCGTTTCGGCATCGGCTACAGCGGCCTCGGGTTCCGCACCTCCGGCGTCAAGGTCGTGAGCATCGCCGAGGCCGAGGGCAAGGAGTATTCCGCCGGTAGCTATGAGGACGTGAAGACCGGCAAGTACGCCTTGAACCGCTTTCTCTTTCTCTATGTCAACCAGGCCCCTGGCAAGCCCATGGATCCCCTGGTGCGCGAGTTCCTGAAACTGATCTTCAGCAAGGAGGGCCAGGAGGTCGTCCTCAAGGATGGTTACCTCCCGCTGCCCGCGGACATCGCCAAGCAGGAGATCGCAAAAATCCGCTAAGGCCGTCGCGCTCGACCCATGGCCGCGGCGCTGAACCGACATGAACGACGTCAAGCCCGAATCGGTCAGACAGCGGATGCAATCCGCATCGGAGCGGATTGCCCGGGTCAAGCGAGTGGACCGGGTGGCCCGGGGCGTCATCACCATGGGCGGCCTCGGCATCGTGGCGAGCGTGCTCTTCATCTTCCTGTTCATCCTGCGTGAGGCGTGGCCGCTCTTCCGTGAGGCCACGAACACGCGGCTCCCCGCCGCCGAGGCCTCCGAACTTCGAGGCGCCCTGGTCATCGGAACGGACGAGTACCAGAAGAAGCTCTACGGTCTGCTGCCGGGCGGCCTCACGATTTCGAATCTCGAGAGCGGAACCCTCGACCGGGTCGAAGCGCTTCCCGGAGTTTTGGGCGCCACGGTCACCGCGGCCGCGCGGAACGCCCCCGGATCCCTGCTCACCGCAGGAACTTCCGATGGCCGCGCCGCCCTCATTCACCTGAGATTCGAGCCGCAGTACGAACAGGCGAAGCTCACCGATGTGGTGGCCACGGTCCGCATCGATCCGCTCGTCGCCATGGATCCGCTAGCGCGCGCCCTTCGCCTCGTCGATGGACGCGAGCGCGACGGAGCGGTCGTGCTGGCCGCGGTCGCGAACGAGCGCGAGATCGTGGTTCAGCGCAAGGGCGCCGATGACGCCGCTTACTCGGCCACCACCCTCGAAGTGGGAACGGGGGAGACGATCACGCACCTCCGCCTCGGCCGAACCGATCATCTCGCCGCCGCGACCGATCGGGGTGGCCTGTATCTTTGGGAACTGGGCCCGGAGATCCGCCTGGTCGACAACCGCTCGCTCGCTCCCGCCCGGGTCACCGCACTCGCGTGGGCGAATGCCGATATCTCGCTGCTCGTGGGCGATGACCAGGGCGGCATCGCCGCCTACTTCCGTGTTCGGCTCAAGGATGACGATCCCGAGCCGTCCCTGGTTCGCGCTCACGTTTACGAGAGGCAGAGCGCGGCCGTGGTCGACATCGTTCCATCCGTGCGGGACAAGAGTTTCCTCGCGGTCGGAAGCGATGGTTCGCTGCGCCTTCTGCACCTCACTTCCGAACGGATCGTGGCGTCTCTTGCTCCTCCCGAGGCGTCGATTGCTCGCGCGATCATCGCGCCCAAGAGCGATGGCGTCCTCGCCACTCTCGCGGACGGCCGTCTCGCGCGTTACGGCCTCGATGCGCCCCATCCCGAGGTCTCCGGCCGGGTTCTATTCGGCAAGGCCTGGTACGAGGGTTACCCGAAACCGGAGTACGTCTGGCAGTCGACGGGCGCCACCGACGAGTTCGAGCCGAAGTTCAGCCTCATCCCACTGGTCTTTGGAACCATCAAAGCCACGATCTACGCGCTTCTCTTCGCGGTGCCCATCGCGATACTGGCTGCCCTCTATACATCGCAGTTCGCCCATCCGACCATCCGCCAGAAGATCAAACCCACGGTCGAGATCATGGCCGCGCTGCCCTCCGTCGTGGTCGGCTTCATCGCCGGATTGTGGCTTGCCTCTCGAGTGGAGCAGCACATCGTTCCGGTTCTTCTGATGGCGATCCTGCTGCCCGCACTCGGGACATCCGGCGTGCTCTTCTGGGATGCGCTCCCTCAAAAACTGCGCATGCGTCTTCGTCCCGGTACGGAACTCGCGGTGGTGGTCCCTCTGTGTCTGCTCGGCGGTTTGCTAGCCCTCGCCATGGGCCCCTACATCGAGCGCTCGTTCTTCGGAGCCGACTTCAAGGGCTGGCTCGGCGTCGTCACTGGACTCATCTACGACCAGAGGAACTCGCTGGTGGTGGGTCTCGCCATGGGCTTCGCGGTCATCCCCATCATCTTCACGATCACCGAAGACGCTTTCTCGAGCGTGCCCAGCAACCTCACCGCGGCGTCGCTTGCCCTCGGCGCCAGTCGCTGGCAGACCGCACTTCGCGTCGTGCTTCCGACCGCAAGCCCGGGCATCTTCTCCGCGGTTATGGTGGGCTTCGGACGCGCGGTGGGCGAGACCATGATCGTCTTGATGGCTACCGGCAACACGCCGGTGATGGACTGGTCGATCTTCAACGGCATGCGCACGCTCTCCGCCAATATCGCGGTGGAGATTCCCGAGGCCCCAAACGGCGGAACTCTGTACCGCGTGCTCTTCCTGGCCGCACTCCTGCTCTTCGCGATGACGTTCGTGGTCAACACGGTCGCCGAGGTCGTTCGCCAGCGCCTGCGTGAGAGGTACAAGGCGCTATGACCGATCAGGCGCCTCGGAAGAAAACACGGCCCGCGGGCGAGTCGCTCGTTTGGTTCACCGCGAGTGCTCTGGCCCTTTGCCTGCTCATGATCGGCGGCCTCATCGCGGTCATTCTGACCAACGGTCTTGGCTTCTTCTGGCCGCGTCCCCTGGTGGCGGTCACCCTGAAGGACGGGTCGAAGCGTCTTGCCGAAGTCTCGGCCCACGAGGGAATTCCAAACCCCGGTCATCCCGACCACCTCGTCAACATGCGGACGCTCCTCAAGGTCGGCAATCGCGACCTGAATGGCGTCGACTTCGAGTGGGTGAACGACGCGGAGATCGTGGCGCGCGACACCCCCAAAGACGCCTGGTTCATCGAGCGCAGCGAATACGGCCCGTTCCTCGGCTTCCCGGTGCGGATCAGCGAATCCGGGCGCGAGATCGCGTCGTCGACATCGGGCCCGGCCCTGGCGGAGGCGCTTCGCGCAAAGCTCAAGGCGGCCGAGGCGGATCGCGCGGCGATACGTCATCTCGAACGCGAGGAAATCGGCGCCATCAACATGCGTATCGAAAAGGCGCGTCTCGCGGTCAAGGGTCTGGATTTCCGTGCGGTCACCCGCCCCGAGGGGCTGGCCGAGAAAGCCGAGCGCGAACGTCTCGCTGCCTCGGTGACCGCGGATCAGGAGATCTACGCGACGAAACAGGCCGAGCTCGAAAAACTGGTCGAGAAGGCGGCCGCACCGACGATCGTGCTGCGTTCGGCTTCGGGAGACGAGAAGGAGCTGCGGATGCTCGACGTCTACCGCGCCTATCCCGCGAACGACCTCTCGATGTTTGGCCGCGCTTCGATATACGCAAGCCGCCTGTTCGGCTTCCTCTTCGACGACCCGCGCGAGGCCAACACGGAAGGCGGCATTTTCCCCGCCATTTTCGGCACCGTGATGATGGTCTTCCTGATGACGCTGGTGGTCGTGCCGACCGGCGTCCTCGCCGCGCTCTACCTGCGTGAATATGCGACACAGAGCGTTCTCGTGCGGATCGTGCGCATCGCGGTGAACAACCTCGCCGGGGTTCCGTCGATCGTATTCGGCGTCTTCGGTCTCGGTTTCTTCGTCTACATGATCGGCGGCAGTATCGATCGCGCCTTCTATCCGGAAGCCCTTCCCACACCGACCTACGGCACCGGCGGCATCTTGTGGGCGTCGCTCACCCTCGCTCTTCTCACCGTGCCCGTGGTCATCGTCGCCTCGGAGGAAGCTTTAGCCGCGGTCCCCCGTTCGGTCCGTGAGGCGTCCCTGGCGCTAGGCGCCACGAAGTTCCAGACCATCCTCCGGGTCGTCCTGCCCTCGGCCGCTCCCGGAATCCTCACCGGCCTCATTCTCGCCATGGCGCGCGGCGCGGGGGAGGTGGCGCCCCTGATGCTCACGGGTGTTGTGAAGCTCGCCCCCGATCTTCCTCTCGATTCCTATTTCCCTTTCTTCCACCTCGACCGCAAGTTCATGCACCTGGGTTTCCACATCTACGACGTGGGTTTCCAGAGTCCCAACGTCGAAGCGGCGAAACCGATGGTCTACATGACCACGATCTTCCTTCTTCTCATCGTCGTCCTTCTGAATCTCACTGCGATCATCGTCCGCAACCGCCTGCGCAAGCGGTTCCAGACTTCCGCGTTTTAAAAGTCCCACCGATCCCAAACCCATGACCGATCAACGAGCGAGCCCCATCAGGATCCAGACCGAGGTCTCCGAGAAGGCCA
>CAZBTT010000353.1:0-5536 GCA_964494295.1 uncultured Acidobacteriota bacterium | reverse complement strand
CCTCCGCGGCCCACTCCGGGCTCAGGTAGTCGTAACGAGTCATCTGTCGCTTCCTCCTTCCGGGTTTTCCTCCGTTGCCTGGAAAAGCGGGGGATGGGATTCCGGCGGCATTTTATGCGAAGCCGCAGGCGATTTCAACGCCTATTCAATTCTGCATATTCAGCAGTAGATATCGGCTACCATAAGTCTTCCATTCAATCCTTATTTATTTCCGCAAGGATACCTCCTACTCTGGGATCTCTGAAGGATCTCCGCTGACCCGAAAGACCACCGATCCGGGGTGTGAACCGTTTGTTCACGACCTCTCCGGTCTTGGGCGGCATGCGGCAGAAGATAAAAAATGCGGTTCCATTAAGAGACAAAGGAGGCGGTTATGGTCAAGGTAGCACTGTTCGTGCGACTCGAGGTGAAAAAAGGCAAAGAGGCGGATATGGAAAGGCTCCTCTGCGGCGGTCTCAACCTGGCGTTGGAGGAGGGGACGACACCCCTATGGATGGCCCTCCGCATGGGCCCGTCGACATTCGGGATCTTCGATGCCTTCCTGGACGAAGAGGGCCGGCAGAGCCACCTCGCCGGTCCGATTGCCGCGGCTCTGATGAAGCAGGCCAAGGATCTGCTCAAGGACCCGCCGGTCATGGAAATGATGGATGTCCTGTCCGCCAAGCTTCCCCGATAGGATGGCTGATGCGGGGCAGATTCGTCCCGCCTCAAGACTGCCTCCGGGGCACATTGAACCGAAAAGGGGATGGGGTCGACACAGCGGATGTCAAGCCGCCAGCCGGACTTCCGTTCGTGACGGCAGGAGTCCGGCCGGCGACCCGTTGAACCGCGTCTATTTCAGCTCCGCCGGCACCTTGCCGTTGACGATAGGCGGCGCGATGGGGGGCTGTCCCGTCGACTCGAGGATGGCCTTCCCCTCCGCGGAGAGGAGGAGCCGCACGAATTTGATGGCCGCCGCCGGATCCTTTGCCGTGGCCGGCACTGTGGCGGCGTTGCGGATCTCGCTGCTCAGGTTGACCGTCGCGGGGAACCGGAGGATCTCCAACTTCTCCTTGTCCGCGACGGCGGCGGAGAAGTAGACGACCCCTGCATCGGCCTTCCCCGACACCACCTCCGCGATCGTCTGCGGGACCGTGCGGGGTTTCGCGGGATCCACGGTAGCCTTGTCGATGATCCCCTGGGCCAACTCCGGCTTCCCTTCCAGCTTCGCAACGTTCCGGATGAAATCGACGCTCCGCCTCGTGGCGAGGTCCTTATCCCCGGTCACACGGGTGAATCGGATGCCTTCCTTGGAGAGGTCAATCACCTTCTGGATGCCCCGGGGATTCCCCTTGGCCGTGACAAGGACCATCTCGTTGGCGGAGAAGACGACGGACCAGGCGGCCGCCTCCTTCTCCGTCCCCTTCACCTTCTTGCCGATCAGGACTGCGTCGATTGCGGCCGGAGCCGACGGGGCAAAGACGTCACATTCATCGCCATTCAGAATGCGTTCCGCCAGCTCCTGGGAGCGGCCGGAGACGAGATTCACCGTGACCCCGGCGTTCCCGGCCTCGAAGGCCGCCTTCATGGCCTTCATCGGGCCGGCCAGGGAGTCGGCGTGGAAGACATTGATCGTTCCCGCCTGCGCGGGAACCACTGCGAGCATGCCGCAACCCAGGATCGCCAGCACTGCCAGTCCAAGATCCCCCGTTTTCAGACACAGACGAAACCTCATCCCATCCTCCTTGTTGTTTGAGTAATGTCGCCTCCCGACGCAGGAACCGGCGGACAGACCGCAACTCCCCACAGCGTCGCGGAAGGCAAGTTTGCTCTATAGCGGGGGATCTTCTCCGTTGTCAACGGGAAAATCTCAACCCCCCTTGACAGAGAGACAGAAACGGATTAGAAGGCCACTGTCCTGTGATGGCACTTTTCGAATCGACGCTTCCATCCGGAGAAAGGCGGGGGCCGGCAGAGGCCTCCGATGCGACCGCTCACAATGAGGTTCCTGTTCCACTGTGTTCTGAAAAGGGGTTCAAGTCCCCGCTTGCGCCTTCTTGCCCCGGCCGCGGCCGGGATGCTCCTGCTGCTGCTCCTGTCCGGTCCCGCAGCCCGGGCGCTCGATGTGGACATCAGCCACGCGCCGGTCGAGGTCTATTTCAGCCCGAACGACGGCGCGACCGAGGCGATCGTCCGGGAGATCGACCAGACCCGCTCGGAGATCCTCGTCCAGGCCTACTCCTTCACCTCCGCCCCGATCGCCAAGGCGCTGCTCAAGGCCCACAAGCGCGGCGTGAAGGTCCAGGCCATCCTCGACAAGAGCCAGAAGACCCAGAAGTACACGTCGGCCTCCTTCCTGCTGAACTCCGGCATCCCGACCTACATCGACGCCAGGCATGCGATCGCCCACAACAAGATCATCATCATCGACCGGGCTGTCGTGATCACCGGCTCGTTCAACTTCACCAAGGCGGCCGAGGAGAAGAACGCGGAGAACCTCGTCGTGATCGAGAGCCGCGAGGTCGCCGGCCGCTTCCTCGCGGACTTCGAGCGGCATCGAGCCGCGGGCTCGCGGTTACAATGAATCCCGCCATGACCACCCCCCTCGAACGCATCGTCGAAGCCTTCGCCACGCAATTCTCGGGCACGCCCGCGCTCGTCCAGGTCGGCATCATCGTGATCGGGCTCACGGTCGGCTGGCTCGTGGGCGGTGCGCTTCGCAGGCGGGTGCGCGCGCACGGCATCTGGGCCTTCGGCGAGGGCGGCTTCGACCGCGTCGCCAACCCGCTCGTCGCGCTGTGCGTCATCTGGGCCGCGCGCCTCGTGGCGAGGAAATGGTTCGCCACGCCCTTCCTGGACCTCGCGATCGTCCTGGTCGCGGTCTTCGCCATCGTGCGGTTCACGGTGTACGTCCTGCGGCACGTGCTGCCGCAGGGCGCCTTCCTTCGCGGTTCGGAGCGCACGATCGCCTACGCGATCTGGATCGGCGTCGCGCTCCACGTGATGGGGGTCCTCCCGGAAGTGTGGGAATCCCTGGAATCCGTCTCCGTCCCGGTGGGCAAGCAGCGCATCACGCTGCTGCTCGTCCTGCAGGGCCTGGTGTCGGTCGCCGTGACCCTCGCCATCGCGATGTGGATGGCGCGCCTGCTCGAGACGAACGTGATGAAGGCCGAGCGCATGGAGATGTCCACGCGCGTCGTCATCTCGAAGTTCGTGCGCGCCGTCGCATTCTTCGTCGCGATCCTCGTCGCCCTGCCGATCGTCGGCATCGACATCACGGCCCTGTCGGTCTTCAGCGGCGCGCTCGGCGTGGGCGTGGGCCTGGGTCTGCAGAAGATCGCGAGCAACTACGTGAGCGGCTACATCATCCTGCTGGACCGCTCGGTGCGCATCGGCGACCTGGTCACCATCGACAACCGCCATGGCGTCGTGAAGGCGATCATGTCGCGCTACACCGTGATCCGCAGCCTCGACGGCACCGAGACCATCCTGCCCAACGAGACGCTCATCACGACGGCGGTCACCAACCACTCGTTCACCGACCCCAAGGTGCTGGTCAAGGTGGCGGTCGGCGTCGGCTACGCCTCGAACATCGACCGGGTCTTCGAGATCCTCGTCGGCTGCGCGAAGGCCGAGCCCCGCGTGCTGGCCGAGCCCGCGCCGGCCGCCTGGATCGCGGCCCTGGGCGACAACGGCATCGACGTCGAGCTGGGCTTCTGGGTCGCGGATCCCGACCAGGGCCTCGCCGGCCTGCGCGGGGCGGTCCTGAAGGGCGCGCTGGAGGCCTTCCGGGCCGAGGGAATCGAGATCCCGTTCCCGAAGCGGGACGTGACGGTCGTTTCGCTCCCGACCCCCTCCTGAAGCCCTTGTTTTTCAAGGAAATTGACTTCCGCCAATAGGCCGGATCGGCCCAGTTGCGGTAGAATGGCGCCTCCTACAATCCACGACGGTTCCCTCCTCCCGGAGCGGATCCGCGCGAGGGCGCGCTTCCCATGTTCCAAGGCCTGCTGAATCTCCCCTGGTGGGGCGACCTGATCGCCCTGCTCGTCCTCGTCCAGATCACCATCGCGGGCGTCACGCTCTACCTGCACCGCTGCCAGGCCCACCGCGCCCTGGAGCTGCACCCGGTCGTGAGCCACTTCTTCCGCTTCTGGCTCTGGCTCACCACGGGCATGGTCACGAAGGAATGGGCGGCCATCCACCGCAAGCACCACGCGAAGTGCGAGACGGCCGACGACCCGCACAGCCCGCAGGTGCTGGGACTCAACCGCGTGCTCTTCACGGGCGTCACGCTCTACGTGAAGGAGTCGCACGTCCCCGAGACGATGTCGCGCTACGGGCACGGCACGCCGGACGACTGGCTCGAGCGCCACATCTACACGCCGTGGCACAAGCTCGGCGTCGTGGTCATGGCCTCGGCGGACGTGGCGCTCTTCGGCCTCGTGCCCGGCCTGCTGATGTTCGGCATCCAGATGGCCTGGATCCCGTTCTGGGCCGCCGGCGTCATCAACGGCATCGGCCACTTCTGGGGCTACCGCAAGTTCCAGACGGAGGACGCCAGCACCAACATCGTTCCCATCGCCGCGTGGATCGGCGGCGAGGAGCTGCACAACAACCACCACGCCTTCCCGACATCCGCCAAGTTCTCGGTGCAGTGGTACGAGTTCGACCTGGGCTGGCTCTACATCAGCGTGATGTCGGCCCTGGGCCTCGCGCGCGCCAAGAAGCTGCCCCCGCGCGTGCGCCTGGACCCGACCAAGTCCGAGGTGGACGCGCAGACCCTCGAGGCCGTCGCGACCAACCGCTACGAGGTCCTCGCGAAGTACGCCAAGTCGATGAAGCTCGCGTGGAACGAGGAAGTCGCGAAGCTGCGCGAGAAGCAGATTCTCGCCGACAATTCCGCCGCGCGCCGGTTGCGCCGCTGGGTGACCAAGGGCACCGCGCAATCGCCCGCGGAGCGCGAGGCCGTCGAGCGCGCGCTCGCCTCCAGCCCGCGCCTCGAGAAGCTCTACCGCATGCGCGAGGAGCTCGTCCGCACGTGGGAGCGTTCCACGCTTTCCACCGACCAGCTCGTGCAGCAGTTGCGCGACTGGTGCGACCGCGCCGAGGCGAGCGGCATCGAGGCCCTGGCTGAATTCTCGCGGCGCCTGCGCCGCTACGCCGCCGCCTGAGCGTGACCGCCCCCGGGCCGTCCGCTTCGCCGGGCACGGCCCTCGTCTTCGGGGCGAGCGGCTACATCGGAAGCCACCTGGTCCCCGCGCTCGTCGCGCGAGGCTGGCGCGTCCGCGCCTCGGCGCGGCACCGCAGCGTGCTCGAGGCGAAGCCCTGGCCACGGGTCGAGCTCGCCGAAGCGGACGCGCTGAAGCCCGAGTCGCTCGCGGCCGTCCTCGCCGGCGTCGATGTCGCCTACTACCTCGTCCACTCCATGGCGGCCGGCAAGGACTTCGGCCGGCTGGACCTCGAGGCGGCCGATCATTTCGGCCGGGCGGCCGCGGCCGCCGGCGTGAAGCGCATCGTCTACCTCGGCGGACTGGTTCCTGAGGACGCGACCTCCGAG
>CAZBTT010000352.1:0-5541 GCA_964494295.1 uncultured Acidobacteriota bacterium | reverse complement strand
TCACGCTCGCAATCATCTGGCAGGCCGCTTGGGGCAGCATCGAGTGGACGATCGGCCAGGGTGTGAACGCGAAGAAGTGACCGTAGTACTCGTACACCCCGACGTGCCGGGTGAGCTTCGACCAGCCTTTGAGGTAGTCGAGGTAACGCTGATTCGAGGGACAGGCGGGGTCGTCGATGGCGTGGATGTGGCAGAACTCCCAGGGCATGTGGGTGAGGGCCGTGACGTAGCCCTCTTTCGGCCGCGCCCGCCTGGGCGGCGAGGTGTGCTCGGAGTAGGCGTAGATCCCCACCTGTTTGCCCGGGTTCGTCTTCTCGAGTTCCTCGAGGACCCGGTTCGCGTAGTGAACGAAACGGTCGGCCAGACTGAAGTCGGTGATTCCGTACAGCGCGTCGATGTTCTTGCACCGCTCACATTCGCACCACCCGGCGCCGTCGTTCGGGCTGATGGAGAAAAGGGGCGAGTCGGGATTGGCCTTGAAGTATCGGCGCGCGGCATCGACGCTCGCCTGGATCACTTTGGGGTGGCTCGAGCACAACTGCGTGCTGAGTCCGCGCTGTCCGCCCACCAGGGCGAACATCTCCGGGTCCTTCTCGAGGGCCTCTTTGGAGAAGCGATGGATGTTGTGCCAGTTGTGTCCGAAGCTCACCGCCTTGCCGACCTTGACCCGCATCCTCAGTTCCCAGTCCACAGCACCGGGACTTCCTGCCCAGGTAAACCCGCTCACCGAGGGGAAGGCCGGGTTTCGGACCACTGTGAGTTCGGGCACCGCGATCGACTTCGCCTTCAGGATGTCCTCGCCGAGTTCGGTCGGCATGAACCAGCGCACACCCAGCACGCGTTCGATGAAATCGTAGACGCCGTAAAGCGTGCCCCGCGGCGACCCGCCCATGATGGTGACCATCCGGCCGCCGCTCTGGATCGCGTAGCCGTCCTCGTGCACGATCTGGGTCGCCGGATCGCCGCCTCGAATGATGCCCAACGGATTGACCGCGATCCGGATCTCGACCCGGTCTCCTCCACCCTCACCTTCGTTGCGGATCGGAAGTTCGGCCCCCGAAGTCTTCTTGAGGTAGGTCTGAAGTTCCTTTGCGGCGCGCACGACTTCGACCTGAGCATCCCTCGGCACGATGATGCTGGCCCGCGTTTTTCCATCGCGCACGATCATTTCCGTGCAGCCCTGCAGCAGGAAGACGCTTAGCAAGGCGACCAGAAGCGCGGTGTTCCGATTCATGGTTCGGAGCCGTGGGTGTGGCGCCTGGGCACGCGCGGGCCCACGGACGTGAGGATCTGCCACGCGTTCGTCCCCGCCCACTCCGCGAGGTCCCATGCCGTGGGCGCTTCCCCGAAGATCGTGACCTCATCGCCCGGTTTGAGCCCTGGGGCGCCGGTGGCGTCCAGCATCGTGAGGTCCATGCAGACAGTGCCCGCCACGGGCAGAGTCGTGGGTCCATGACGCAGGACGCCCTTCTCTCGCATGAGATTCGTCCGCGGGATGCCGTCCGCGTAGCCGGCGTTGATCGTGGCGATCCTCGTCTCCGTGGCGGCCACGAAGCGGCCGCCATAGCTCACCGGCGTGCCCGCGGCGACCGTCTTGACCAGAGCCACGCGCGCGCGAAGCGACATCGCGGGCCTGACCACGATCTGGGGCGAGATCGGTCGCGGCGCGAGGCCGTAGAGAAGCAGCCCGGGGCGCACCGCGGTGTGGGTTTCGCGCACACAGGCCATCCCCGCGCTGTTCGCGGCGTGGATCAGCCGCGGACGAACTCCCAGCGTTTCGAGACGGACGATCGCCTCGTCGAAGATGTCGAGTTGTTTCGCGGTCGCGATCTCATCTTCGTCCGCCGAGGCCAGATGGGTCATGAGGCCGTCGATGCGAACGCCCTCGACATCCTCGAGGCGGTGGATCGCGGGTTCGAGTTCATGGATCCTGAAGCCGAGGCGCGACATTCCCGTATCGACCTTGACGTGCACGTGGAGCCGGCTGCGATCTTCGTCGAGAGGAAGCGCTTCGAGTGCAATCAACTGTTCCCGCGTCGAGATCACGGGGGTGAGGCGATGGGCGAAGACAAGGTCGAGTTGATCCGGTGCGAAACCGGTGAGGACGAGGATCGGCGTGGCGATGCCGGCCTTGCGGAGGACGACCGCCTCGTCGACATACGCGACCGCGAACATCGCGACGCCCATGGGCTCGAGCGAGCGGGCAACCTGGACGGCTCCGTGTCCATACGCGTCCGCCTTGATGACCGGGATGACCCCGCTGGAGCCCGCGTGATTTCGCAGCGCGCGGAAGTTGTCGCGGATGGCGCCGAGGTCCACCCAGGCGGTCGCGGGGTGATGCGACCTGGCCGCGTCGCGATCGCTCATGTTGAAACTCGGGCCGATCAGTAGCCGGAGTCGCCGCCGAAGCCGGAGGAGTAATCCTCGGGAGCGCGGTTCTCGAAGCGGGTGAACTCGCGCAGGAAGACGAGGTTGACGGTATCGGTGGGGCCGTTGCGCTGCTTCGCGATGATGAGCTCGGCCGAGCCGCGGTTCTCTTCAGTCGGCTTGTACACGTGGTCCCGGTAGATGAACATGACCACGTCCGCGTCCTGCTCGATCGCGCCGGATTCGCGCAGGTCCGAGAGCTGGGGACGGCGATCCGTGCGAGCCTCCGGGGCGCGGGAGAGCTGCGAGAGGGCGAGCACGGGAACCTCGAGTTCCTTCGCGAGACCCTTGAGCGATCGGCTGATCGACGAGATCTCCTGCTGCCGGTTTTCCACGCGCCCGCCCGAGCCCATGAGCTGGAGGTAGTCGACCACGATGAGACCGAGGCCATGCTCGGCCTTGAGCCGCCGGCACTTCGCGCGGAGTTCGAGGGGAGTGAGGAACGAGGCGTCGTCGATGAAGAGGGGGAGCTTGTGCAGGTCGGCCCAGGCGGTGGTGAGTTTGCCCCAGTCGGAGTCGCGGAGCTGGCCGCGGGTGACGAGGCCGGATTCGATCCGCGCCTCCGCGAAGATGAGACGCTTGACCAGCTGCTCCTTGGACATTTCGAGGGAGAAGATGGCCACCGGCTCGGCCGTCGCCTGGGCCGCGGTGCGCGCGATGTTGAGCGCGAAGGACGTCTTTCCCATCGCAGGGCGCGCGGCGAGGATGATGAGATCGCCCTTCTGGAAACCGCTCGTCATCCGGTCGAGGTCGATGAAGCCGGTGGGGACGCCGGTGATGGCGTCTTTCGACTGCGACAACTTCTCGATCGACTCGAACGTGGTCTTGATGAAGTCCTTGACCGGGACGAGGCCGGCCCGGATCTTCCGCTCGGCGATGGCGAAGATCGCCTGCTCCGCCCGGTCGAGGATCGCGTCGGCCGAATCCTCCGCGCTCGTCGCCTCCTGCGCGATCCGGGCGGAAGCGTGGATGAGGTTCCGCAGCACCGAGGCCTCGCGGATGATCCGGCTCCAGGTGAGCACGTTCTCGAGCCGCGGCACACCTTCGACGAGGCCCGCCAGATACGCGATGCCGCCCGCGGCATCGAGACTCTGGGTGCGGCTCAGCTCGTTCTTGAGAGTGACGAGGTCGATCGGCTCGCTTTTCTCTGCGAGGGTGGCCATCCCTTCGAAGATCCGCCGGTGCGCGTCGCGATAGAAGTCGTCCCGGGTCAGGACCTCGGCGGCCGAGTTGAACGCCTGGTTGTCGACGAGGATGGCGCCTAAGACCGTGCGCTCGGCTTCGGCGTTATGGGGAAGCGAGCGTTCGCCCATGGCCCCCTGGGGCGCGCTCGCACTCGAAAACGCCGTGGTTGCCATGGCGGCCAAAGGCCCCCCTTGAGGTTCTTACGCCTCTTTCGTCACAAGCAGGCGGATAGTGGTCTCGACTTCGGGATGGAGGCGGACCTTCACCGTGTGCTCACCCAGCTTCTTGATGGGCTCTTCGAGCGAAACCTTGCGCTTTTCGACCTCGAAGCCCTTGGCCTTGAGGAGATCCGCGATGTCGTTCGACGTCACGGAACCGTAGAGGTTGTCGCCTTCGGCCACGCGGCGCGGCACCACGAAGCGCATGCCGTCGATCTTCTTGCCAAGCTCCTCGAAAACCGCCTTCTCCTTGGCGAGCTTGATCGCGTTTTCCTTGCGCTCTTTCTCGATGCGCGCCTTGTTCTGGGGGGTGACCGCGAGGGCCTTGCCCTTGGGAAGAAGGAAATTCCGGGCATACCCTTCGGTCACGTTCACGACATCGCCGCGACGGCCGAGGGACTGCCAATCCTCACGAAGAATGACTTCCATTGCTGTTGTTACCTCAAAAGAGAATTTAGCGAAGGTTAGCTCGCGGGCGGAGCCGCGGGATCTGGATTTGTGAAACGGGCCCGGAAGTCGAACCACTGGTCGAACAGGCCGAGGAGCGAAAGCATGATGGCCCAGGGACCGAGCAGTGAAGCCATGATGAACAGGGTCCGCATCAAGGCACTCGGAAAGACCCTGGCGAGGGCGAAGGCCAGGACCGAGAGGCCCTGGAGGAGAAACAGGAAAAGCGTCACCACGAGGCCGTTCCAGGCCAGGGTCTGCAGGTCGGGGACGAGGAGCAGGGCGCCCGAGGCCACGAAGGCCACCACGATGGGGAAGGGCCACCGAAACATCAGAAGCTCGTTGGGCGGAAAGCCCGCAGCGCCGCTTTTAGATACCATGCGTCCGAGGGCCACTGCGTTCAAGGACACGATGGTCGCCGCGGAGACCACGGAGAGAGACGGGTAGAGGGATACGATCCCGGTGCGCACCCGCTCGATCGCCGCCTTCGCCTCGGAAGGCTCGAGGGCGGACTGGGTGGCCCACTGGTCGAACGCGGTCTGGACCTGGGGTGAACGCAACGTGGCCTCGATGGGACCGGTCCCCTCGGCGAAGCCCGCGAAAAGCGCTTCGCTCGCGAGAACGAGGAAGCCGGCGGCGCAGCCCGCGATGACACTGCGGCGACGGGAAAGAACCTCGCCGGCCACGAGGGCCCAAAGACCGAAGAGCACCACGAATGCGATCGCGGTTTGCCCCGATTCGAGGAGGGCCAGCACCATAACCGCCGACAGCAGGGCCAGCCCGCCGTGGCGGAGATTTCCCGACGTTCGCACCACGAGCAGGGGAAGCGCTGAGAAGAGGCCCGCGATGCTCAACGGAAGAGAAAGAAGAGGAACGCTCGCGGCCAGCCGCGGCAGGAGGAAGAGAACTCCGGCCATCACGCCCGCGAGCACGGCGAAGACGGTTGCCGAGGGCATGGGAATCGAGGGCTTGGGCGCGGACACAGGGACGCTCATGCTCGATGTTTCGGCCTGAAACGTCCCTGGTCCTTGATACGCCGCGCTTCGGCCGGCTTACTCGGTCGAGTACGGAATGAGCGCCATCTGGCGAGCGCGCAGGATGGCGGTGCGGACCTTGCGCTGGCACGGCGCGCAGGTACCGAACATGCGGCGGGGAAGGATCTTCGCGCGCTCGGGAATGAATGCGAGGAGAAGCTTCGTGTTCTTGTAGTCGACGTAGTCGACCTTTTCCGAACACAGCTTGCAGGTCTTGCGCCGGCGGAAGA
>CAZBTT010000351.1:0-5560 GCA_964494295.1 uncultured Acidobacteriota bacterium | reverse complement strand
GGTCGCATGCCCCCGTCTCCGACGGCCCGGGGGGGCCGGAGTCCAGGACGGGGCTGGAACCGGACACGCAAGTTCGAGGAGCCGTTCGATGCCGATCGGCTCGACGCGCAGCAGGGGAACGACGGCGTGGCGGGAGGCATGACGCTCGACCACGGCGTCGATTTCGCGAAGTTCGTTCTGGGCCCGCCGCTTCAGGAAGGCCGAGACGGGATGGGCGGCTGCGAGACTTCCGTTGATGATCCAGGCCCACGGCTCGATTCCCGCGCGGCGCAGGTCGGCCTGGAGATTCGCGGCTTCGAGGACGGGGGTTGTCTCCGCGAGGGTGACGATCAGGACTTTGGTCTGCCGCGGATCCTGAAGCTGCATCATCGGAGTCGTGATGTGCAAACCCTTGTTCCCGGTCTGTCGCGTCACTTCGCGGTGGTAGGCCCCGGTCGCGTCGAGCAGCAGCAGAGTGTGGCCGGTGGGAGCGGTGTCCATCACCACGAATTTCCGGCTCGCCTCGCGGATCGCGCGGGAGAAGGCCTGAAAGACCGCGATCTCCTCGGTGCACGGGGAGAGCAGGTCCTCTTCGAGCAGCGCGCGACCCTGGGCGTCGAGCTTCGCTCCCTTTGTCTCCATCACATGCTGCCGGTAACGCTCGGTGGCGGCACGAGGGTCGATCCGGCTGACCTCGAGATTCGCGAGGGCGCCGTTCAGTGTCTCGGCAAGATTCGCGGCGGGATCGGAGGTGGTGAGGTGAACAGGCAGGCCGCGGCGCGCGAGTTCCACGGCGACGGCGGCGGCGAGCGTCGTCTTCCCCACGCCGCCTTTGCCCATCAGCATCACCAGACCGTGGCCCTCCGCGGCGATGCTGTCGATCAGGATCGATAGCCCGGGCGACTCGAACGCCCCGGGTGTCTCCGCCCCGACAGGCGCCGGGGAAGCGTCGTCCACGAACAACCGGCGCAAGGCATCGACGCCCACGAGGTTGAAGGGTTTGAGCGCCACTTCGTCGCGCGGCAGAGTGCGAAGCGCTTCGGGAATCGAGGAGAGGGCCGCGGTTTCGCGACCGCAGATCGCGGCGGCGAGGGGGTCCTTAGCGGCCTCGCTGCGCGGGAGGACACCGTTGATCACGAGGTACTGCTGCTTCAGCCCGATGCCGGTGAGTTCCTCATGGGTACGCGCCACCTCGCGCAGAGTCGCGTCCTGCGCCCGCGCCACCAGGATCAGGCGGGTGCGGCCAGGATCGGCCAGGGCGGAGACGGCGCCTTTGTACTGGTCGCGCTGCTTCTCTAGGCCGGCGAGGGGACCCAGGCACGACGCATCCCCCTTGCCCTCGTCGAGGAAGCCACTCCAGGCGCCGGGCAGTTGCAGCATGCGGATGGTGTGACCGGTCGGCGCCGTGTCGAAGACGATGTGGTCGTAAGCGGCGGTGAGAGGAGAGTCGAGAAGCAGGGCGGTGAACTCGTCGAACGCCGCGATCTCCGTGGTGCATGCACCCGAGAGCTGTTCCTCGATTCCCTTCACTACGGCTTCGGGCAGGACCCCACGAACGGGACCGACGATCCGGTCCCGGTAGCCCTGCGCCGCGGCCTGGGGATCGATCTCCAGTGCGAACAGTCGTTCGATGGCAGGGACCTTCGTGATGGTGGGACCGATGGAGATGCCGAAGACCTGGCCCACGTTCGACGCGGGATCGGTGCTCACGAGCAGGACACTCTTCCCGGCCTCGGCAAGGTGAATCGCCGAGGCGCACGCGATCGAGGTCTTTCCGACCCCACCCTTGCCGGTGAAGAAGAGGAAACGCGGAGGATGGTCGAGGAACTTCATGGCGACCCGATCTGTCGGTCCAACCATAGTTGAATAGCCGTGGTGACGATCTACAAATTCCGTCTCGGCGGGACGAGCAGGTCGCCGAACAGGAGGCCGGCGACCAGTGTGGTGAGCAGGACCATCAGGGCCGAGGCGGTGTTGATGCCCTGCATGATCTGCCCGTCGAAGACGAAGAATAGAGACCGGAAGCCGACGCTGCCCGGAACCAGCAGCAGAATCCCCGGCGTCCGCACCAGCGCGCTCGGCTTGTTTTTCATTCGCGCGAAGAGATTCGATGACGCGGCCACCACCATCCCCGCGAAGAAGACGCCGAACTGCGGGCCGAACGCCTCGCTTCCCACCCGAGCCGCGGTGTAGCCGAGGACGGCGGCGCCCATCACGAGCCATCGGTGGCGCTTATGAGGGCGAAGCAGGAGCGCGTAGGCCAGGGCGCCGCAGAGAAGGGCTCTCCCTTCCACCCAGACCGGACTCGCGGCAGGGCGGATGGCGGGAATGGGTACGTGAAGCACCTTGGCGAGTTCACTTCCCGCCACCGCGCCGAAGGTGAGCTTGATCAGCACGGTCATCGCACCCGCGAACCGGGCCACGCCCGCGACGAGGTGCTGGCTCGACAACTCCGAAACCGCGGTGGCGAGGGTGAGGCCAGGAAGGAAAACGACGATCGCCGCGAGAGTGACGGAGGGGAGCGAGAGGGGAATGACGTAAGCGCTCGCGAGGGTGGCGAGCAGAGTCGAGAGGAAAGCGGCGAGGGCCTCGAGGCCGGGGCGGAGGTTCGCGTATCGCTTCGAAGCGATGAGCAGCAGTCCCGTGAGTCCGCCGATCAGGGCCGCAGCCACGATGTCGGTGGGCCGCGCCTTCAAGACCGCGGCGATGCTCGCGGCCGCGAAGGCGAAACCCGCGACGTTGGTCTTGAGCTTCACCGGATCCGGCTGCATGTCGCGCAGCCTCGCGTAGCCCTCGGCGACGCCCATCTTCCCGTGGAACACCCGGTCCGCGACTTCGTCGGTGTCGACCAGACGCCGGAGGTTGGTCTCGCCGGGCGCGAGCCGCAACACCTCGGAGACGCGCTGCTCCGGAGCCTCCGGATGTTTGGGCTCGCGGAAGGACAGCAGGATCCCGGTCGGACTCGACCAGATCTGCGTATCTATCCCGAGTTTGTGAGAAAGCGACTCGACGGAGGCCTCGAGGCGTGTGGTGGTGGTGCCGTACTGATGCAGACGCTTCGCGAGTTCGCTCAGGAAGCGCAGACGGATGTCGGACCACAGATCGGCCCCCGGACGCAGCGTCTGGAGCGTGCCGGGCTCAGGCGTTTCAGGAGTTTCCGGTCCGTCGCCTGGGGACGTCATGCGGCGGACCGATCAGTGCTCAAAGAGGCTCTCGTAACCCATCAGGTCGAGTTGCGACATGAGGGGAATGGTCTTGAAGCACTCCGCGGCGAGTTCGGTGCGGCCTTCGCGCGCCAGCATCATCGCGAGTTTGTCCATCAGGACGTGGAGCAGGGTCACATCCGCGGTCGCGTACTTGAGCTGTGCGGGACTGAGGTCCGAACGTGACCAGTCGGTGCTCTGGGACGTCTTGTCCATTTCGACGTCGGCGAGTTCGAGGGCCACGTCCTTCAGGCCATGACGGTCGGTGTAGGTGCGGACGAGTTTGCTCGCGGTGCGCGTGCAGAAGATCGGCGACATCACGATGCCGAGGTGATGACGGATCGCGGCCACATCGAAACGCGCGAAGTGGAGGATCTTCACGATTCCGGGGTCCTCTAGCAGCCGCTTCAACCGGGGCGCGCCCACCGCGGCCGGAAGCGGCGCAGTGCGGCCCGGCGTCGCGGGAATCTGGACCAGCACCGCGCGGCGGGACCGGTCGCAAAGCTGCACCACGCAAAGACGGTCACGCAGGGGGTTCAACCCCATGGTCTCGGTGTCGACCGCGACCTCCTTCTGTTTCAGGTAGTGCTGAAGCTGGTCTTCGGTGAGATCGCCCTGCGCGATCTCGGGGGTCACGTCAGGTGGTCGTTGAGCCATAGGGTGATTCTCCTATGACCGGCTCCCGGCGCGCGAATCTAGTTTCCGCGCTTCGGCATGCGCGACCAGGGCTTCGCCGGCTTTGGCTTCCCGGCTTTCTTCTTGAACTCCCGCTGCTCTGGCGGCCCCTCGCTCCGCGCCGCGAAGTGAGCAGTGGACCGCTCCGTGCGCGCGACGGTCCGCGCGCGTTGTTTGAGTTCGAGAACCACCACGGTCTCGATATGGGGAGTGTGCGGGAACATGTCGACCGGCTGCACCAGCGAGGCACGGTAGCCGGCGTCGTACGCGATCCGCATCTCGTCCATCAGCGCTTCCGGGTTGCAGGAGACGATGACAAGTTTGCGCGGTGCGATTCGGCGGCAGAGCGTTCGCATGACGTCGTCGGGACAACCCGAGCGCGGCGGATCGATCACCGCGGCGTCCCACTCCTGGCGCACGAGGTGCTCGATCGCCTCCTCGACCTTCGCGGGCATCAGACGCAGCCGTGACTCGGGCACGCCCGAGAGCTGGGCGTTCTTGGCGGCCTCGCGCGACGCCTTGCGGCTCTCCTCGACCGCGGTGACGCGATGACCGGCGATCGCGAGAGGCAGGGCGAACAGGCCGCTGCCACTGTAGAGATCGAGCACATTGAGCGAGGGCTTCGCGGCGCCGATGGCGCCCTTCACCAGCCGGACCAGATGCGCGGCCCCGTGGATATTGGTCTGGAAGAACCCCGTGGGCGAGGAGAGGAAACTCGGGCCGAGGGCGGTTTCCTTCACGTGCCCCAGGCCGTCGACCCGCACCGTGTGCGGGCCAAAGAGATAGGGCGAAGCCTGGTCGTGAAGGTTGAGCAGCAGGCCGTCAGGCTTCGACTTCGAGCCGACGATTTGCTTGAGGGGTCCTTGAAGCGCTGGATGTTCCTCGGTCGCCACCACTACCGCCACGGCTTCCTTCTGATCCTCGGTGACGCGCACGACCACGTGTCGCAGGAGGCCGCCGCGCTCGGTGGCCACCGGAACCTTCTTCGCGGCCATCGCGTCCTTGATGGCGAAGGCGACCTGGTTCGCTCGCGGGGAGTGGACGAGGCACTCGGTGACCGGCACAACGGTGTGGGTGCCGCGGGCGAAGTGGCCGATCTGCAGCCGCCCGCGGTCGTCTTCCGTGAAGGTGAATGCGGCTTTCTGGCGGAAGTGACGCGGAACCCCTGCTTCATCCACGGGCATGCCGATCATGGGGGCGACGCTCGGCCGGTCGGGGCCCAGGGTGTCGTCGAGGAGGCCGTCGAGGAGATGGGTCTTCTGCCTCAGCTGCTCGTCGTAGGCGACGTGCTGAAACGAGCACCCGCCGCACAAGGCCGCGTGCGGACAGGCGGGCCGAACCCGATGCGGCGAGGGTTCGAGCACTTCGAGGAGCGCCGCCTTCGCAACGCCCTCATCACCGCGATCGATGATGCGAACCCGGACCTTCTCGCCCGGGATCGCGCCATCGACGTAGATCGTCTCGCCCCTGACCTCGGCGTAGGCCTCGCCGGAGAGAGCGAGGTCGGTGACGACGATGTCGAAAGGAGGGAGAGCGGGAGCGGCCGGGTTGCTTCGGGCCGAACCCGAACGATTTGGCCCTCGCAAAGACGTTTTGACTAAGCCCTACGCTTTGGGACGGGGCTTTGCCATTTCCTTCTGGGCTTCCTTGCCCACGAACTGCGCGGCCTTGGATGCATTCTCGGCCATGCGGTCGGCGGTCTC
>CAZBTT010000350.1:0-5569 GCA_964494295.1 uncultured Acidobacteriota bacterium | reverse complement strand
GCAGCCTTCTTGGCTGTGTCACCCGCGATGTCTGCGAAGGGGCACCGGCGTCCACGCCGCTGCCCCACGCGAAGGCACTCGTGATCGGCGGCGACTTCAACACCTGGCACAGCGCCCTCGGCGACAGACTGGCGATCGCGATGTCCGGCCCATCGCTGGAGCCGGTCGAGGGCATTCTCGGGACCTTCTCGAAGTCGCTGGACGACAGTGCGCGGAAGTACACCTTCGACTACTTCTTCTCGACACCCGGTCTCAAGACCGGGCCGGGGCGTGTGGGGCAGGTGCGGACCGGCAGCGATCACTTTCCGATCGAGGCAGTCTTCAAGATCCCGTGATTTAGATTTCGTCGGACCGATGCTGACCTGGCCCCAGAAACACTTCGAGCGTTTCCACGACTGGGACCTCCTGCGACGGACGCGGCTTGAACAGAGCTGCCTCTGCGGAAACGCCATCGACCCTCGCATCATCGACGACTTCGATGAATCCGTGTGGTGCTCCCGGGAGTGCTTCGAGGATGTGGCGCTTCGCTGCGGGCTGATCAAGGCGCCGACGCTCGTCTACAGACGCGACCTCGGGATCTGTGTGATGTGCGGCGCGGATGCGGGCACCGCGACGAGAGTCCTCGAACGAATCCGGCGGGTCGACCGGTGGGACTTCCGACTGTCCTACGCTGAGAATCACGAACGCACCGCGAACGCCCGAGCCGCCGCCTTCCTG
The DNA here is from genome assembly GCA_964494295.1 of uncultured Acidobacteriota bacterium. Taxonomy (GTDB): domain Bacteria; phylum Acidobacteriota; class Vicinamibacteria; order Fen-336; family JAGNNV01; genus JAGNNV01. The sequence goes on along the minus strand of CAZBTT010000350.1, from coordinate 4,852 downwards.
ATCCTCGACGCATGGGGCGTTTCGGAGGAGACCCGCTCTTTCTGGGACGCGGATCACATCGTGCCCGTGGTGGAAGGCGGGGGTGGCTGCGGTCTCGAAAACTACCGCACGCTCTGCGTTTCATGCCACCGCGGCGAAACCACACGGCTGGCCTCGCGAAGGGCCGAACGCCGCCGCGCACCTACCAGACCGCGCAGCGTTGCTCGGGAGCCCTGACCATGGCTGATCCGGACTTGCAGAGGAAAGCCTGCTGGAATTCCGGCACATTCGACAACGGCCCGATGACCCGGTATCTCGCGGTGGGGTGCGGGCCGGTCATCATTTGACGCTGCAGCTCCAGGCTCTCGGACGCCCCACGGAACTGGCCCCAGGCTATGAAGAACTGCTGCTCGGCGCTCAAGCCATTGATGAAAAGCACCGGGTGAGACTGCATCGATCGCTTCAGGGCGCGAAGGGCCAGCCGCACACCGGCGAGGTCCCCAAGAGCCTCGCCGAGGACCCGCTTTCCCTCGTGGTGAATGCCGGGCTCGACCGCGTAGCCGTTGTATTGATCGACGGTGCATTGGCTGATTCTCTGGAATGCGTCGCGATCCGGTTGCGACCACCAGTTGCGCGGCTGCCCGGTGGACTCGAATTCAGCGCCCAGGGCGTCGATCGCGTGCGTGAGGTCGTGAGCGACTCCGGCGCCGATAGCGCCGTAGTTCACGGCGTCGGTTGCGGCGAGGTCGAACGCCCACGGTTGCAGGAAACCGGCGGGCAACGCGATCAAGTTGAGCTGGATGTCGATGTAGGCAGCAGGTGTGGACGGCGCCACCTGCCAGATCGCGCGGGCGGAGCGCTGTCCGATGCGCTTGCGGGAGAGCTCGACACCGAAGCGCCGCGCTGCGGCCACATTGGCCCAGAGCGCGTCGCGCCCAATCGCGAGGGCATCGAAGCTCGTCCACGTATCGGGGTAGCCCACATTCACGCCGTACGCCTCGAGCTTCGCGAGGGCCTCCTTTTTCGTCGCCTCGGACATCCATTTCAGTTCGCGGAGGTCGTCCTTCAAGACCGCGAGCATGGTGCGGACCATTTCCTGAACCTTCGCTTTCGCCGCGGGAGGGAAGTAACGCTCGGCGTAAGCACGGCCGAGGGGTTCTCCGAGCAACGCCTCGGTCGACTCGACACAGCGCATCGCGCGGGGCTTCATGGCTGTCGCACCTCCGAGGTACTTGTCTTTGAACTCAAAGGACTCAACGACGAACGGCTTCGAAAGCCAGGGTGAGGCCGACTCGAGCAGGTGCAACATCAGATACGCCTTCCACGTCGTGACCGATGTCGCCTTGAGCTCTTGATTCACTCGCTCGAGAAATGCGGGCTCGGCGATGTTGACGTCGCTCCGCGGAAGCGAGGCCTCAGCGAAGTAGCTCTCCCAGTCGAAGTGCCCGGCGAGTTCCTTGAGCTGGGCGAACGTGAACCTGTGCGCAGTCGCGGCCGGGTCCGCGGCCACAGCAGGCGCGAGGCTCGCCTCGGCCAGGCGTGTCTCCAGCGCCAGGATCTCGTCGACGGCCTTCGCGGCGGACACGGCAGGCATGCCGCCGAGCGTCAAGAGGATCGACACGTGCGCTCGGTACTTCTCTCTCGCCGCCTGGAACTGCGGCTCCTGCTTCAGGTAGTAGTCGCGACCCGGTAAGCCCAGACCGCCGGCCGCGATGTTCATCACCACGAGCTCAGGATCGTGGTAATCCGATGCGGCGGTGATCACGAAGGGGGCCGGGATGGCGAGATCGTGCAGCCTGCGGATCATGCGTTCCATGCCCGGGGCGTCCTGGACCGCTGCGATGTCAGCGAGGAATGGAGCCAGCGGGGCGAGACCCGCGCCGTCGATCGCTGGTTCGTTCATGCAGGCGCCGTAATAGTCGCCGAGCTGCTGCTCGATGCTTCCCCGGGGCGGAGACGCCTTCAGGGCGAGCCCCTCCAGAAGGGCCTTCAACTGCTCCCGGTTGGTCTCGCGAGCCGCCGTCCGAAGGCTCCAGCGTTGACTCCCGGCAGGAATGGGATTTCGAGCTCGCCAGGCGCCGTTGGCGAAGGCATCAAAATCGGTGCACGGGTCGATGGAACGATCGATGTGCTTTAGATCGATGCGAGGAATGGTGACCGGTGCGCCGCCCGCGAGGAGCGCCAGGGCGAGGGCCAACACATTGCGGACGGGGCTCATGAAGCTCTCCTTGCGGCAGGGCGGACCTGCAGCGCGTCGATCACCGCGTCCGAGTCGACCACGGTGGCGAACTCGCCATGGAGATCCGAAAGAGCCATGGCGTGAACGTCTTCGGCGCGATGCCTCACGCCGTCCGGACCCACGCGGTCGAATGCAGCGGTGGCGTCCGACACCACCCAGGTGGCAAAGCCCAGATTGCCCGCCATGCGCGCGGTGGTCGAAACGCAGTGATTCGTGGTCAGCCCCATGATCACAAGTCCGCTACACCCGGCGCTCCGCAGGTCCGCCTCGAGGGACGTTCCGATGAAGGCGCTGTTGACCCGCTTCTCGATCACCGCTTCGCCCTCTTTGGGCGCGGTTTCCGGCTTGAAGTCGTTGCCGGGTTGACCGGGTCGCAGGGGCGATGTCGGATCAATCGACATGTGACGCACGTGCACCACCGGGCGACCGAAGGGGCGCCACGCGCGCAGCAACGCGCCGGCGCGCTGTTCCAGAATGGGATTGTTGCGCCGGCCCCAGCGCGGATCGTCGAAGCCGAGCTGCAGGTCGATGAGCAGAAGGGTGGTTGCGTGTAGTTCCAGGGTCAGCATGGCGTGACCGTACGGATCCATGGGCCAGCCTCCAAAACGCCGATGCTTCCCATCGGCGAGGCCGATATATGGTCTCGCGGTGAAAACCGAGCTGGAACTGAGGCAGCTGCGCGTCTTCGCCGCGGTGGTCGATGCGGGGACGCACACGCGCGCGGCCCGAGCCCTTGGCCTGTCGCAGTCGACGGTGTCGGAGACGCTGAGCGCGCTCGAGCGAGCGCTCGGGGTGGAGTTGTTTCGCAAGGCGACGAGAGGCGCAGGAGCGTTGACCCCGTCGGGCGTGGTCTTGCTCGAGCACGCGCGCCGCATGTTCGCGCTGAGCAACGACCTCGCCGGGGCGCTCGCCGTTGCGTCCACCGAAGTGAAGGCAACGCTGATGGTGTCGGCGGTGGAGTCGATCGGCGCCTACGTGCTCCCGGAGCGACTGGCCGCCCTGCGCGCGCGTTGGCCGGCGGTGCGGGTGGAGGTCCTCACCGGCAGCTGCAGTGAGATCCGCGAGCGCGTCACAACGGGGGAAAGCGACCTTGGTCTGGTGCTCGAGCCCGAAACCGGACCCGAGGCGGGCGCGGGCGAGGTCCTCTCGAATGCCCGCCTGTTGATCCTGGGCGCTCCGACCCATCCGCTCGCCCGCGGTGTTGCGGCCGTGGACGCGCTGCGTCGATGCGATTTCTACATGTGCGACGCGGGCGGCAACTACCATCAGGCGCTGCGACAGCATTTCGAGGCCAAAGGCGTCAAGGCTCCACGCATGCAGCCGATGGGCACCATCGAGGGCGTAAAGCGCGGCATTCTGGCTGGCGGAACGGCCCTCGGCCTGTTGCCGGAACACGCGGTGGAGTCGGAACTGCGAGAGAAAGCGCTCGCGGAGGTGCGCGTCCGTCCAGCGTTGCCTTCCGTGGTGCTGCGAGCTGTTGTCGCAGCCGGAGCTCAGCGCTCACCGTTGATCGCCGACCTCATCGACTCCTTGCGGCGGTGACGACTTCGGAGCACCTGGGGGTGGTGGGCGCTGTAGGGATCGAACCTACGACTTCCACCGTGTGAAGGTGGCACTCTACCGCTGAGTTAAGCGCCCGCGGGCGATGTGCATCGCACCGGAACCGGCTGATGGAGTCTACCAAGAGACCCGCCATTCCGCCTCGGCGCGGGGTTCCGTAGACTGCGCCTCAATGACACCCGAGGGCCAGCGGACCTACAAGTACTACGACTTCGTGATGGCGGCGTTCGTCACTGTCCTGCTCTGCGCCAACCTGATCGGCGCATCGAAAGTGGCCACTCTCTTCGGTTTCACTTTCGGGGCCGGCGTCTTGTTCTTCCCCATCAGCTACATCTTCGGGGACATCCTCACCGAGGTCTACGGCTACGCGCGTTCACGCCGCGTGGTGTGGACGGGTTTCGCGGCCCTGCTGTTCGCGTCCTTGATGAGTCTCACGATTCTCGCCTTCCCTCCCGCCGCGGGCTGGCCCCATCAGGCGGCGTTTGAAACCGTCTTTGGAAACACCTGGCGGATCGCCCTCGCGTCGATGTTCGCGTACCTGTGCGGCGAGTTCTGCAACTCTTTCGTACTCGCGAAGATGAAGGTCAGGACCGAGGGACGGTTCCTGTGGATGCGGACCATCGGCTCCACGATCGTGGGCGAGGCGGTCGACTCGCTCATCTTTTATCCCCTCGCCTTCTACGGAGTGTGGCCGCTCGAACAGGTAATCGCGGTGATGATGAGCAACTACGCGCTCAAGGTGGGCTGGGAGGTGGTGAACACGCCGATCACCTACCGCATCGTGAACTTCCTGAAGAAGGCGGAGTCCGAGGATTACTTCGACCGGGATACGAACTTCACGCCGTTTTCGTTGAAGGCTTAGGGGGTCCAGACACGGACCCGGGCGAGCCAATAGTGGGGGGACGGGGTTGCTTCGTGGGCCGAGGCCGGGCTTTCGCCCTGCCCTGCGGGCAGCGCTTCGCGCTCGGAAGCCTTCCGATGGCCTCCTGCTGAGAAACCCGTTCGAGAACGCCCCATTTCAGCCGGTTTCTGAAGTTGGCGTTTGGCCCGAGGATAGAGCGGGGCCGGGCGCTG
>CAZBTT010000349.1:0-5579 GCA_964494295.1 uncultured Acidobacteriota bacterium | reverse complement strand
GTGCTTCGATTGCGCCTCGGCCATGGCGTCGTTGCTGTCCTTGGCCGCCTTGAGACTGATCTCCCTCTTGCCCCAGCACACGTTGGGACAAGTGAGCGAAACTATCGAGACGTCGATGCCGGCCTCGTCCATGTGCCGGATGCGCATGCCGTAGTCGAAATGGCCCTTCTGCGGGATCACCACCGGCGTATCGCCGCGGAAGATCTCCTCCTGGCCGTCCGGCCGGGTCTTGAGGTTGTAGTGACCGCCCTCCTTCTTGAGAAGCTCCAGCCACCCCTTCGTGAACGCATGAGTGTGGATGTCGATGACGGTCATCCGCTCAGTTTCCTCTCTCTCCCTGTCCAAAGCCAGCACATGGCCAGTTCATGCCCTGTAGCATGACCAAGCTCGGACCTTCGTATGGTCATTCTCCTGGCGGCCCTGGTTCTCGGACTCCTCGTCCTCGGGGCCGCTTTGCAGTTCATGAGCCCGGGAAAGCCGAAGCCCTTCCTGGACGCGTCTCGCAATCCGCTCCCCGACAGCATCTCCGAGAAGGTTTTCGTCGAGGTCAACGGAACCCGGCAGGGCATGTTCATCAAGAGCGTGAATGCCGCGAATGCCGTGCTGCTCTATCTGCACGGCGGCATGCCCGACTACTTCCTCAGCGCGCGGTACCCCACCGGACTCGAAAAGACGTTCACGGTCGTCTGGTGGGAGCAGCGCGGGTCCGGCATTTCCTATAGCCCCGACATTCCGCGCGAGACCATGACGATGGAGCAGTTGCTCTCCGATGTCTTCGCGGTGACCGACTCCCTGCGCCGGCGATTCGGAAAATCGAGGATCTATCTGATGGGGCATTCAGGCGGCAGCTTCATCGGCATTCAGGCGGTGGCGCGGTCGCCCGAGCGTTATCACGCGTACATCGGCGTGGCGCAGATGTCGTATCAACTCGAATCCGAGCGGCTCGGCTGGGAGTACATGCTCGATGAGTTCAGAACGAGCGGGAACATCGCAATGGTGAAGCGGCTTCTGGCGGCGCCGGTGACCCTCTCGGGCGGCGTTCCACCCCGGTACGCGGCCATCCGCGACGTGGCCATGCATCGGCTCGGAATCGGCACGATGCGCGAGATGCGGTTTCTTCTCACCGGCCTCGTTCTCCCGTCGCTCCAATTCCGGGAATACACCGTGAAGGAGAAAGTGAACCTGTGGCGGGCCAAGTCCCGGTCCGGCATCAGCATCCTCTGGGACAGGATGGTCGCCACGGATCTGCGGCAGCAGCTGATCGCGATCGACACGCCGGTGTACTTTTTCCACGGCCGGTTCGACTACACAGTGAACTACGCGCTCGCGAAAGACTACCTCGGCGCGATCAGGGCGCCCGTCAAAGGCTTCTACACCTTCGACTCGTCCGCCCACAGCCCGATGTTCGAGGAGCCGGAGAAGATGAACCGGATCCTGAGGGAGGACGTGCTGACCGGGAGCAACGGCCTGGCGGACCAGGTTCTCACTCAGGGAACCTGAACGGGCGCGCGCGCGTCACTGTCAACATGGAGACCCCTGCGTCCGCTCGCCGGCTCGTCGCTGCTCTGTTGTTCCTCGCCGTCGCTATCCCCGTCCGCGCGTCCGAGGCTGAATTCGGCGCCTGGGCCAAGGCCCGCGTGGTCCCGCTCGACCACTCGGATCGCGCGTTTGCCGCCCTGGACCGCGACATTGAAAAGTCCCGACTCATCGGCCTGGGCGAAAGCGTTCACGAAAGTGAACCCTTCCTGTCATTCCGGGTCCGACTGTTCAAGAATCTGGTTCGCCGTCATCGAGTCACCGCCCTCGTCTTCGAATCCGGACTCGCCGAAGCGATGTCGCTCGACGACTACGTTTCCGGTCGCGCAGGCACAATCGACTACAACGCCTCACTGCCAGGCGGGCATGCGCACCTCGTGGAGATTCGCGCCCTGATGGAGTGGATCCGCGCATGGAACCAGAATGAGGGCCGCAAGCGCCTCGTGCGCGTCTACGGGTCCGATGTCCCGGGCAGGCAGGCGAACATCGTGCCCGCCCTCGATCGTCTCGAGCGGCTCACACCTGGTCAGGCGGAGGTCAAGGCGCGCATTGACGCCGTCCGCATTCATGCGGCCAGGACAGCGGGACGGTGGTGGCGTGCGGCCCAGGAGAAGTACGAGGCTTTGCCCGCGGAAGAGAAGAGCGCCTTCACCGCGAGCGTCACCCACCTGCTCGAGGAAGTGAACCGGCTCTCAGGCGCGGGCGCGGACGCGGATGCCGAGCGCCTGGAGTGGGCCCGCCGCGTGGCCCTCGTGGTATCGCAGGCCGAGGCCATGCACCGCCTCGGACCGTTCTCGCCCACGGCCCCGCGTGACGTCGCCATGGCCGACAACACGATGTGGATTGTCGGCCGTTTGAAGAAGGGAGAACGCGCGGTGTACTGGGCTCACAATGCCCACGTGCAGAAGACGGAGGTCACGGGCCCGGCCTTGCCCGCAGGCCGCCTCCCGCCCGCCGGCCTCCACTTCAAGGAGCGGCTGGGCCAGCGCTATCTCGCGATCGGCACCGCATACGGCGGCCCGTCGAGAGACGGCGGCGCTCCGGTCCCGCCGGGAAGCATCGACGCGGCCCTCGGGAATCTCTCGGCCACGGCGTTCCTCCTGCCCCTGCGCGGGGGAAAGCCTTCGCCCGCGGCCAGGTCCTGGCTCGCCGAGGAGCGGCCGATGCGGTTTCAAGTGCAGCACCTGCTGGTCTCTCTTGGCCAGGCGTTCGACGTCATAGCCTGGTTCGACAGCGCCACGGGGGCGGCCGTGGTCCAGCCATAGGCCTCGTTCGCTTCAGCAACGTCCCGGGACTAAGGTGAACGCGAAGGACGCGATGCACGCGCGGCTATCCCGCCTTTCCCAACAAATCGCCGTTCTGGTCATGTGCGGCTGCAACGGGTCGCCTGCGGTCGGGCCGACGCCAACCCCTTCGCCTACGCCGTCACCCATGCCGAGCGGCCTCCCCGGCGTGGTGATCGGCGCGCGAACCGGCATCACACGGATCACGCTGGCCAACGCGACGCCGTTGCCCGGCGCCACGCTCGCCGGATGCGGCGTCACTGCAGCCGGGTGCGCGGGACGAATCACGATCAGCCTCGATCTGCTCTCACCCACCGGCGGCCCCATCATCGGAGGGCTCTTCTTCCTTCACGGCTCCAACATGCGCGCCTGCCTGATTGGCCGCGTCGGAGCCTTCGACCTTGCGCCGGGGGTCACGCGGAGAGTCGATGTCGTGCTCGACCTTTCGGACGAGTGCGGAACCCCCGTGGACATCAGAACCGCCGCCGCCGCGGTCGAAGGCCCGAACGGAATCGCGGCGCGACAGGAGTGGGGCGTTGTCTACACCCTCACGCGTTGACCCCTGCCGGAACCCCTATCTCAGTCGAACGGCGCGAATCCCTGGCCCATTCGAATCGGATGAACTCAGGTACATCATCCGCACGCCATCCGCGCGAACGATCACGTTGGGATTGCCCCCGGGAATCCCGGTGAGCGTCGATGTTCGAAACTCCAGGCCGTCGGTCGACGTCGCCGCGTAGAGCCCGTTCGTGCCCTGGAAGGAACTCCCCGAAGCGACCTGGACGAAGTACCACGCGGTCACCGAGCCGTCCGGGTTCGCCATCGCGAAGGGATCGGTCGCGTTCTGGTCGACGAACGGCGCCCCTGGTCCGACGCGAACGCCAGAGTCCATGGTCCAGGTGAGCTGATCGGGACTCGTTGCACTCTTCATGGGCGTCGCGGGGTTGGATGGATTGTCCCGCAGCTCGCTGAAGTACATGCGATACCCGCCGCTGGACAGGGGCACGATGCTGCCGGTCGTCGTGGCTCGCACGCCCGCCTGCGCGGCCGTGATTCGCAGCCCGCGCTCCTGCCGCCAGGTCACATGATCGGTGCTGGTGGCAGATGCGATGCCGCGGTCCTGCATGTAGAACATACGAAGCCCTCCGGGGATCACGATCACTCTCGGCTCGCCCCACGGCGTGCCCAGCGTGTTCGTCGCGGCATCGGGAATCAGAGTGCACGCCCCTTCGACGCGGAAGGCGGTTCCTTCGGCATCGGTGGAGAGCGCTCGCCACACGCCCTGACCCTCCACGTAAACGAAGAGCCGGATCCGGCCATCCTGAAGCAGCACGCCTGTGGGGTCGCCAATGATGGACCCGCTTGGCCGCCCGAAGTCGGTGGGTGTGAGCACTCGGCCAAAGTCAACGAACCCGGCGCCGCTCGAAGGGGTCACCGTAGTCGCAGCGGTGGCCGAGGGCTGAGCGGTGACCGGCGTCTGCGTCGATGTCCCCCCGCAGCCCGGCTGCGCCCAGGGCATCGACAACGCAATTGCGAGGCCCCAGCCCGCCCCCACTATCGGGCCCTTTTTCCCAACGCCATTGCGAGGGGCCCGGCGAGAAGCAGAGCAACGAAGCAACCCCATGCGACTTCATCGGCGCCAATCCTAAGGGTTCGCCTGCCTCTGTGTTCCTGGCTGCCGATATAGCGGTGATGATTCGTCGCCTCACCGCAAACGACGACGGGAACAGCTCAGCAGCTGCGGCTCTCGCGGTCGAGGGCGTCAACCGCCTGGCGATAGACCGCCTCGGCTTCTTCGCGGCTGTTTCCGATGGCCACCATCCCGACCCAGGCGTGCTCGGAGAGCGCGCCGAGCATGTAGAACAGGGCGCCCGCCTCGTCCCGCTGTGAGTAACTCAGGCGGTTCTGGGTCGAGGTTTCGATCACATCCTCAGGCAGCAAGCCACGATACTGCTCGCTCGCCAGGTGGTCGGTGGCCCGGTAGTACTTCGGCCGGCCGGTCGGAGAGTTGAACAGCCCGGTCTCGGGGTCAAGCTCGCCGCCGGCAAGGAGGCGCACCGCGAGCAGCGGATGGGTCGTTCCCCCGATGCCCAGGTTGATCTCGCTGAGCGCGATGTTCTGACCGCCCTGCCAGACCAGGAACTCGATGGAGACGCGACTGACCAACCCCCGCGCCGCGAGAAGGCCGCCGATTCTGAGAGCGGCGCGCTGAATCTCGAGGCGATATGGGTCCGCGGCCGGGAAGAGGCAACCCGTCGTGGCCATACCGAGCGGGCCTCCGCGCAATTCGTCGTGGGTTGAGGTGAGCGATACCTTGCCGAGCGGGTTGATCCGCAGCTGAACGCTCGCCGCGCCGAGGTCGGGACTGTCGATGAATTCCTCCACGACGCCGCCCTCGTGGGCGAACCTGTCCAGGAAGAACTGAGGCGTCTCGCCCGGGACCGAGAAGGCCAGCTCCCGAAGGGCTCGGCGCGTGTCGTCCGACGACCGCCCTGCGGGCAAGGACATCAGGGCATGGCCCTGTTCCCAGGTCGCCGAGTTTCGCTTCAGCACGGCGCGGCGCAGGCCCGGGCGCTCGCGCCTCAGGAAGTCCACCGCGTCAACGATTTCCGCCTCGACGTGAACGTCCTCGCGCCCAAGCGGCACGGGGATCCCCGCCTCCCGCGCCAGGGTGCGCGCGGTGGACTTTCCGTAGAGGGCGTCTGTCCCCGGATCCGCGGCGTTGAGCCACCCGTCGAGCTGCCACCGGACGCGGTCCGC
>CAZBTT010000348.1:0-5586 GCA_964494295.1 uncultured Acidobacteriota bacterium | reverse complement strand
GGGAAACACTACACCCGCGCCGACCCCGACGGCTAGGCCGTTCGCAGCTTCACCCGGCTGAGGGCGAACGCGCTCGGCCGCTCCTACATCGATGGTCCCCTGCCGCTTCCCCTCGTTCGCGCCGCGGTCTCGGTGCCCATTGTTCAGCGAATACTCGGCCTCATCCCCGAATCCATCGCGTATTTCGGGCATCGGTGCCGTTACGACGCCTCCCAGGCGAGAACCGATCTTGCGACCCTCGGCCTCGCCTGCCCAAAGATGGAGTCCTACATCGACGTGATCGTGAAATTCTTCCGCGCCAACCGGGACCGCGTCCGCAAGACTGCGATGGTCTAGGGGCGGATCGCGGACGTGATCGCTCTTCTTCTCCTCCTTTGGGTGTCGCTCGCCGGGGCGCTTCTCGCGCGGCGGCTCGACGAGACCTCCACGCGCTTGTCCGAGACACTGGCGCTCGGTACAGCCATCGGTCTCGCGTTGTTCGCCGGCTGGGGCTTCCTCCTCGGCTGGGTCTTCGGTCTCACTCAAGCCTCGGTTGGAGCCGCGGCGCTCCTGACCATGGGCCTGGGCGTCTCGCTCGGGGCGCCGTCCGCGTTCCTCACCTCGGCCCGGGCGGCGGTGCTCCCGAACTGGCGCATCATCGTCCTCGCCTTGCTGAGTGGGCTCACGGTCGCGCGTCTGGCGGATCGGACTCTCCTCGAAACGGAAGGCGGCGTCGCGACCGGGGCCCGACACAATCTCGGCGACCTTCCGTTTCACATGGCGATCGCGGCGGGCTTCGCCTACGGCGACAACTTCCCGCCCGATCATCCTGAACTCGCCGGCGTGCCTCTCACCTACCCATTCTTTTGCGATCTCGTCTCCGGCATGATCGTCGCGGCCGGCGGGTCGTGGCGCGATGCCTTCTTCTGGCCGACCCTGTTTCTCGGCCTTGCCGTCGTGGTGGCGCTGGTCCGCTTCGGCGAAGCGGTGACTGGATCGCGCTCCCTCGGCCGCACGGCGGCGGCGCTCACGTTGCTCTCGGGAGGGTTCGGCTTCCTGGCGTTGACGAGCGCCCAGGCGGTGACGGCGTGGTGGACTGGCGGGCCGGATCTCACCATCAACGACTCAGGGACCCGATACGCGAACTTCGTGATCACCCTCTTCATTCCGCAGCGCTCGATCCTTTTCGGATGGCCGCTCCTTTTCTTTGCCCTCGCCCTGCTCGTGGAAAGCTTCGGGAAGGACGAAGGCTCCGCGCCCGCGCATCCTCGGTTGTGGCTGCGCGCTGGACTGATCGGCTCTCTCCTTCCCCTCGTCCACTCGCACTCCTTCGTGGTCCTCGGCTTCTGCGCGCTCTCTTTCGCGGTCCGGACGGACCTGACCCGCGCCTTGGTGTTCGCCCGCGGCCTTCTCCCTCTCGCCGCTCCCGCCATCCTCTTCATGGCCACGCGCAATTCGCTGTCGACCGCCAGCTTCTTCGCGTGGCAGCCGGGCTTCGACGGGGGGGCGGCCCAGCCGGTGCGCTATTGGCTGATGAACGCGGGGCTCCTCCTGCCCCTCGTTCTGTTCGGCATCGCGCGCGCGGCGCCCTCGTCGCTGCGTCTCTTCGCCTTGCCGTTCGCCTCCCTTTTCATCCTCGCGAACCTCTTCCGCCTGTCTCCGTGGATCTGGGACAACATGAAGTTCCTGGCTCCCGCTCACGCGGGCCTCGCCCCTTTCGCGGCGCTCGCTCTCGGCTTTCTCTGGAAGGACGGCCGGTTTGGACGGGCCATCGCGGTGGTGGCCTTCGTCGTCACCTCGCTTTCCGGGGCGCTCGATATCTCGAAGGTGGCGATGGCGGGCGGCGTCTACGAGATCTTCAATCGAAACGATCTCGCGTTCGCGGCGAAGGTCCGGGAAGCCACGCCTTCCACGACCACGATCCTCACCGCCTCGACTCACAACCACGCGGTGCTCCTCTCCGGCCGGCGCGTGTTTCTCGGCTACGAGGGACATCTGTGGTCGCAGGGGCTCGAATACATCGCGCGCAAGCCGGTAGCCGAAGCTGGGTTCCGAGGTGCGGGCGCTGGCTCGCCGGGTTCGCGGCTCCCGGCGATTGACGCGATCGCGATCACCCCCGCGGAGTTGCCGCTTATCCCCGATCCCTCCCTGCTGCAGGGTCTTCCATCGCTCGTGGAATCCCCCTATCGTCTCGTCAGAGTTCGATGAAACGCTTCACCCGGACGGACCTCGCGGCACTCGCCATCCTCGCCCTCGCGATGGCTTTGCGCTTCCACGACCTGAGCCTTCGCCCCTTCCACCACGACGAAGGCGTCAACGGCTTCTTCCTGACCCGGCTCCTGCGCGAGGGGATCTTCAAGTACGACCCCAGCAACTACCACGGCCCCACGCTCTACTACCTCACTCTGCCGATGGTCGGCATCTTCGGTCTCTCGGACGCGGCGGTCCGCGGCACCACCGCCCTGTTCGGAACGCTCACCGTGTTCGTGCTGTGGCGCTTCCTCTCGGTCGCGAGCGCGGTCATGGCCCTCTCCGCCATGGCGCTCCTCGCGACCTCGACGGGCGCGGTGTTCTACTCACGCTATTTCATTCACGAGGCGCTCTTCGTCGCCTTCACCCTGTTCGCGGTCGCGGCCGCCCCCTTCCCCGGCGGGCGTCAGAGGTGGCGTTTCGTGGCGACCGGCCTCTCCCTCGGCCTGCTCTTCGCCACCAAGGAGACGGCTTTTGTCTCGGCCGGGGCGATGATGGGCGGAGCCGTGGTGGCGGCCTGGCTCGTCGAGGGACTGACGCCGCTCGCTCTCCTTCGCGGCCTAAGACCCTACGCCATTGAGCACGCCGAGAACCTTCTGCACGGGGCGCTCGCTTTCGTCACCGCGGCGGGCCTCATGTACTCGTCCTTCTTCCGGAACCCTTTGGGCGTGCTCGACGCCTTCCGCACTTTCGCGTTCTGGACGAAGACCGCGGTGAGGGACCACGAGAACCCCTGGTACCAGCATTTCGAGTGGCTTCGCGAGGCCGATCCGGCGCTCATCTATCTGGGCTTTGCGGGGTTGTTCTTCGCCCCCGCCCTCCGGCGCCCCTTCATCGCGGTCATGGCGTCCGTATGGGCGCTGCTCCTCTTCTTCGCGTACGGCGTCGTGAAATACAAGACACCCTGGCTCGGCCTCAACATGCTTCTGCCCCTCGCCATCACCAGCGGATACCTGCTCCATCTCCTGGCCGGGATCTCCTTCCTCTCCGGGCGGCTGACTATGCGGCCGGTGGCCGCCTTGGCGCTGATCGCGGCCTGCGGCTTCTCCGCGGTGAGGAGCTACGACCTCGAGACCAAGCGGTACGACGACGAGTCGCACCCTTACCTGTACGCCCACACCCAGCGCCCGTTCCTCGAGTTCATCCGCCTGATCGAGGCCCACGCGGCAGCGCTCGGCACGGGCAAGGAAACCGGGCTCGCGGTTTTCGCGCCGGAAAACTGGCCGATGGCCTGGTACCTGCGCGACTACACGAAGGCCGGCTACTGGGGCGAGGTCAAGAATGACGTGATGTCCGACATGTACGTGGTCTCGGACGCCCAGGACGCGCAGATGGCGATGAGAACGGCGGGGAAGTACGACCGCTTCGGCCCCTTCAACATGCGAGGCGTCGTGAATCTCATCCTGTACGTCAAGCGACCGACTGCACCCAACCCGGCCGCGACGCCGACTCCCTAAGGCCGGGAGGCGGCGATCGAGGGAGCAGGGAGCTTCACGGTCAGATCCCGCCGGACGCTCGCGAGAGGCGCCTCGTCGTCGAAGGTGACGCGGTCCGGTTTTTCGGGTCGAACCCCGAGCGACGTCCACAAGGCGCCGAGATCGGGGGCCACCGCCTTGTTCGACCAGTCGTCGTAGATCTCGCGCAAAGCGGTGGTGCCGGTGGCGGTCTCCGCGACGAGGGCGAGCCTCGCCACATCCCATCGCACGGCCACGCTGCCGCCGGTGTTGAGGACCGCGCGCAGGACATCGTCGAGCGATCTCGCCCCTTCGGTCCGACGCCGGATCTCGAGATCGACATGGAGCCAGAACATCGCGCCGCCCCAGTACCGCCTGCCCCAGGTGAACGTGCGGTCGAGACCCTGGTCGCCTTCCTTCGGCAGGCCCTGCGGCATCGCGCGCACGAACTCGGCCCAGACCTGCCGGGGCTCGTAGCGCCCGCGACGCGCGCGCAGCAGGGGCTCGATGTACGTCGAGAGGCCTTCTTCCATCCATCGCTGGCGGAAACCCATGTTGGGGAAGGCGACGTGAAGCATCTCGTGGGTCATCACCCAGTCGCGAAGCAGATCGGCCTTGCGGGTGCGCTCCCCCACCACCACGAAGATGGACGCGCCCCCCATGCCCATGGTGACCGCGGAACCCACGGCGTAGGGGCCTCCGCTCGCGACGATCACCTGGAGCCGCGATACCGGGAAGCGGCCGAACAGGGAGACCACGTCGAGGGCGCCCTGCCGGATCCAGGCGAGGAGGTCCTCGTCGCGCACACCACGCTCGCCCTTGCCCAGAGCCACGTCGATGCGTCCGCCCGCGAGGTCGATCGCCTTGTGAGTGAACTCGCCGAGAACCGCGTGGGGGCCGTCCATCACCACCAGATCGGTGTCCACATGGTTGGGCCGCCCGTCCATCACGCCGGTGACGAGCTCCAGTCCCTTCGAACCGGCGAAGGAAATTCGAAGACGGCCGCGCGCACGACGATCCTCGGGGCGCACCACCCATCGCACCAGCGGGGCCATGACGATGCCCTGCTTGTCTTCAAACCCCCAGTCGCCGCGTTTGTCGGTAGCGATGCCCTTGCCGTAGTCGACCGAATACGTGAACTGACAACCCGCGCGCTCACAGGCCGCCGCCCATTCGGGGTTGTCTTCGATCCGACGAAAGGGCGTGCGCGAGGGGCCGAGGACAGCCACCGCCCGGTCGAAGATGACCCCGCCTTCGTCGCGCGGAAAGCGGGGCTTGAGGCCCGAGGGCCAGGCGATGTCGACCCGCAGGATGCGCTTGCCGGAATCGGCCTCGACCTTGCATTGGATGAGAGGTTCGACCGCGGTGCGGGGCGCCGGACTCGGCTGGGCGAAGGCGTTCGCCGCGAGGAGGAGTGTCGCGATTGCCAGCGCCGGTGGGGCAAGCCTCATGCCGGGCACGACGGTACCATGAGGGTCCGCTCTCAGCGCTCTTCGGGCAATCGGAGTTCGAGGGTGAAGAACCTGGCGCGGGTCGGACACGCGATCGGGATGGGCGGGATCCGGAGTTCCTCGATCACCAGCCGGTCGCTTTTCGAGGCGCTTTCGATCCGGCCCCTTCCAAGCGGAACTCCCTGGAGCATCACCACCGCGGTTTCCCTCGGCGCGAGGTCGCTGCAAAGCCAGCGCACGAGGGCCTCGCGGTTGGGAATCGCTTCGCTGCGCGTCGCCCCGCGCGGCCACACTTCGATGGGCTCCTCGGACTCGGGAACGAGGACCACCGCCCCGGATTGAAGGATGTCGCCGGCCTGCGAACCGAGCGCCTCGGTGATCACCTTCCCAGACGGCTCCCTCGACGCCCTGCGAATCGCAATGGCCGCGAAGTATGCGGCGAGGACCACCAC
>CAZBTT010000347.1:0-5602 GCA_964494295.1 uncultured Acidobacteriota bacterium | reverse complement strand
TTCGTCGGTGGAGATGAACTCGAGCGCCTGCTCGAGGGTCAGCTGCCGGTGCGGGGTGAGGCGCAAAGCATCATCCGCGCTCGAGGCGCGCATGTTCGTCAGCTTCTTGGCCTTCGTGACGTTCACGTCCATGTCGCCGGCCCGGGCGTTCTCGCCGACGACCATGCCTTCATAGACCTTCTCGCCCGCGCCAATGAAGAGTTCCCCGCGCTCTTCGAGGTGGAACAACGCGAAGGTCGTGGTGTCGCCGACGCGGTCGGCCACAAGCGAGCCCTTGGTCCGCCTCGAGATGTCGCCGACCCAGGGCCGGTACGAATCGAAGAGACGGTTCATCACCGCGGTGCCGCGGGTGTCGGTGAGCACTTCGGTGCGGATGCCGATGAGACCGCGGGTGGGGACCATGAAGTCGAGCAGGACCCGGCCCGAGCCGTGGTTCACCATCTTCACCATCTCACCGCGCCGCAGCGCCATCTTCTCCATCATGACGCCGGTGAAGGTTTCCGGGATGTCGATGGACACGAGTTCGAAGGGCTCGTGGCGGACACCGTTTTCGACCTTCGTGATGACGTCGGGGTTCGATACCGCGAGTTCGAAGCCCTCGCGCCGCATGTTCTCGATGAGGATCGCGATCTGCAGTTCGCCGCGGCCGATGACCTTGAACGAGTCGGCGCTTTCCGTGGGCTCCATCTTGAGAGCCACGTTTGTGAGCAGCTCCTTGTCGAGCCGGTCCTTGATGTGGCGCGACGTCACGTATTTGCCGTCGCGGCCCGCCATGGGCGAGGTGTTGATCGAAAACACCATCGAGAGCGTGGGCTCGTCGATGTGCAGCGGCGGGAGAGGCTGGGGATCGGTGGCGCTTGTGACCGTCTCGCCGATGTTCACCTCGGAGAAACCGGCGAGGGCCACGATGTCGCCCGCGCTCGCTTCCTGGACTTCGAGTCGATGAATCTCCTCGAACGTGAAGAGTTTGGTGATTTTCGCGGTTGTGGTCGTGCCGTCGCGGCGGACGAGGGCCACGTTCTCACCGGTTTTCACGGTCCCCTCAAAAACGCGGCCTATGGCGAGGCGTCCGAGGTAGTCGGAGTAGTCGAGGTTCGCGATCAGCATCTGGAGGACCTTTGTGGGGTCCCCTCCCGGCTCCGGCACCGTCTTGATGATGGCATCGAAGAGGGGCCCGAGATCCTTCATCTCCTCGGTGGGGGTGAGTCCCGCGAGGCCCGCTCGCGCGTTCGCGTAGATGACGGGGAAGTCGAGCTGGGCTTCTGTCGCGTCGAGGTCGATGAACAGGTCGTAGACCGCGTTCAGGACTTCCTGGATGCGGGCGTCCTTGCGGTCGATCTTGTTGATGACCACGATGGGCGCCAACTTCTTCTCGAGGGCCTTGCGCAGGACGTAGCGGGTCTGGGGAAGGGGACCTTCGGAAGCGTCGACGAGGAGGAGGACTCCGTCGACCATGCTCAGCGCGCGTTCGACCTCGCCGCCGAAGTCCGCGTGGCCGGGGGTGTCGCAGATGTTGATCTTCGTGCCCTTGTAACGGACGGCCGCGTTCTTCGCGAGGATGGTGATCCCGCGTTCGCGCTCGAGGTCGTTTGAATCCATGACCCGCTCGGCGATTTCCTGGTTTTCCCGGAAACCGCCGGCCTGGCGGAGGAGCGTGTCCACGAGGGTGGTCTTGCCATGATCGACGTGGGCGATGATGGCGATGTTGCGCAACTGAGTCATTTGGGGGCCCTTTGGGGCGTCGTCCTCTCTGATTTCCCCGCAGAAAGGAGGGGGAAGCCAGCTAGTTTACCGAAAAGTCCGGTTCGACACCCGATCGAGGTCTTCCGGGGTGTTGACGCCGAGGATCGCGCCTTCGGAGGCAGGGATCTCAACCACCCGGCCGGCATCCCTTCGGACGATGTCACGCAGCGTGGTGGACGCAGGCGACGCGAGGATCTCTTCCAGCACGCTCCGACTCACTCCGATCGGGTGACCGCGTCTTTCGCCGGGGGTTGGAACCACGATCGAGGCGCCGCCGAGCCCCGCCGCGACCGCACGGATGTCCGCGGTGGTCACGAGGGGCAGGTCGACCGGAAGGTACAAGGCGCCGCTCGCGCCCCGCTCGATGGCCGCGCCCGCGGCAAGGCGGACGGATTCGAACATCCCGGACGGGTGACCGGGGTCAGGGTTCAAAACCCGATGTTCGCCCGCGTGCGCAGCCCCGAGTGCCTCATCGACGGCCCGATTCACCACCACAATGGTCTCGAGGCCAGCGTCGCGGAACGCCCTCAGACCCCGCGTGTGGAACGTCTCGCCGTCGAGCCGAAGCAGGGCCTTGGGAACGCCGATCCGGCGGCCCTGGCCGGCAGCGAGGAGTATGCCGACGATCACAGGATGAGGCCGACCTTCGCCCTATACTCGGACCAAAGCTCAGCCATGAAACCGAAACATCTCATCTCCCTTAAAGACTACTCGCGGGAAGACATCGACGAGATCTTCGCCCTCGCGGAAAAGATGAAGGGGGACCCCGGCCTCTTCAAACACGCGCTCCTCGGCAAGACGCTCGCCATGATCTTCCAGAAGCCCTCGACCCGCACCCGGGTTTCCTTCGAGGTGGGCATGTTCCAGCTCGGCGGCCTCGCCGTGGTCCTGAATCATGACGAGATTCACCTGAGTGTGGGCGAGTCGGTGGCCGATACCGCGCGTGTCCTTTCCACGTTCGCCGACGGCATCATGGCGAGGGTATTCGCGCATCAGGACGTTCTCGATCTCGCCAAATTCGGAACCAAGCCGGTCATCAACGGTTTGTCCGACCTGCTGCACCCCTGTCAGGCCCTGGCCGATTTTTTCACCCTGCGTGAACGCTTCGGGAGCTTGTCCGGCTTGAAGATCGCGTACGTGGGCGACGGCAACAACGTCTGCCACGAACTGATGATCGGCGCGGCCCGCCTGGGTGTGGAGATGACGATCGCGACGCCCAAGGGTTTTGAACCCAATCCGTTGATCACCAAGAGCACCGCGCGCGATGCCCAGAAGCTGGGCACGCCGCCGGCGAAGCTGGTCAACGATCCGGCGCAGGCGGTCGCGGGGGCCCGCGCTGTCTACACCGATGTCTGGACCTCGATGGGGCAGGAGGCCGAGGCGGAGAAGCGCAAAGCTGCGTTTGCCTCCTTCACCGTGAACGCCGACCTGATGTCTTTGGCCGCGGGAGATGCGGTTTTCATGCACTGCCTGCCCGCGCACCGTGGACTCGAGGTCACGGATGAGGTGATGGATGGGCCGCAGTCCGTGGTCTTCCAGCAGGCGGGCAATCGATTGCACGCCCAGAAGGCCGCCCTCCTGCTCCTGATGGGGTCTTAGCTAACCCTTCGCGGCCTTTCGCGCCAGCCATCCGCCCGACAGGGCGGCGAAGCTCTTCGCATCGATTCGATGCACCACGGGCCGCGCGGGGCCGCTCAGCAGGATCTCCTTCAGCACTCCGCCATCGCGCTTCTTGTCGCCAAGCGTTGCTTTCGCGGCGCGCCGCACAATCGTCTCTCGGACTCGGGTGCGCGGCCCCACAGCCGCGATCGCCGAGCGCATGCTCCGCGCCGCGATCGGGGATGTCATGCCGATGGCTTCGCCGAAGTCCACCGCGAACTCCATGCCGTAACCGACGGCCTCGCCGTGGGTGAAAACGCGATAAGAGGTCGCGGCTTCGAGAGCATGACCCAGCGTGTGCCCGAGATTCAGCAGAATGCGATCGCCCTTTTCCCGCTCATCGCGTTCGACGATCCGGGCCTTGATCTTCACCGCGCCCTCAATCGCGGTTTCCATCTGTGACGTCGTGGCCCGCCGGAGGCCGCGTGTGTTCGAGACGAGGTCCAGGAGGCGTTGGCTTTTCAGGAGACCGCATTTGAGAATCTCGTAGACGCCGCTTTGCTTCTCCCGTTCGGGCAGTGTTCGCAGAAACGACAGATCGGCCAGGACCAGCGACGGCTGATGAAATGAACCCACGAGATTCTTGCCGGAGGGAAGGTTGATTCCGGTTTTCCCACCGACGCTGCTGTCCACCATGGAGAGCAGGGTTGTCGGGATCTGGACGAATCGGATCCCCCGCATGTACGTGGCCGCGGCGAAGCCCGCCGAATCCCCGATCGAGCCCCCCCCGAATGCGATGACGAAGCTCGATCGGTCGAGGCCCGCTTTCGCCATGGCCTGAAGTGTCCGCTCGAAGGCGCGCATCGTCTTGGCGCCTTCGCCGTCGGGCAGGAGAAGGGTGCGGCGAGAGGCGAAACCGGCCTCCAGCAGAGCGCGCCTCATGGCCGCGCCGTGCAGGTCCATCACCCGCTTCGACGAGATCAGGATTCCGTCCGCGCCGTCTCCGAGGACCGATCGCAGGCGGGCGCCCTTCAGCACACCCTCACCGATCCAGACATCGTAGGGAGTTCGCCCCGCGGAAACGCGCACTCGTTTCATGAACCCGCGGAGCGTAACAGAGGCCCGTCGGACATCGTTCTACCTGGCTCGCAGCCAACCGGGCAGAGCCCCCTCTCGGCGGGCCTGGGTCTGGAACTCGTCCTCGATCTCGCCGGCTTCGGCCATGAGCGCTTCGGCCCGCCGAAGGAGCATCGAAGGCGATCGGCGGCCCGTGGGCTTCTTCTTCGAATCACGCGGCGCCTCGTTCGCCTCGAGCCGCAACTCCTCCGCCTCTCGCCTCAATCGTCGTACCCTCTGATCGACCGAGCGCCAACGGGCTCGCCAATCGGCCTCGAGGGCATGCGCGCGAGCGTTCCCGTCGTTGGTGTCTTCCGAGCGGTCAGCGCGAACCGTTCGCTGCGGGCCGCGAGAAGGGGATTCGGAGTCGGATGACTCGTCCGGGTCGGATCGCGCGGCGCTCAGTCTTCGGCAGGCCGCGATCCTTTCGAGATCGGCATTCGTGAACAATCGTCGTTCGCCGGGCGCGGTGATCGGCCGCGAACAGTTGACCGATGGGGTCGCGACTGCGAGTGCGGCCGCGATAAGAGGCGGGTGCAGAAACGTCATTTGGGTTCTCCAGAGGTCTGGGAGAGACCGAGGTGGAGACGACCCGCAAGCCACAGGGATTGTGCCTCGGAAGGGTCCCAAAGGCAAACGATTTCGCAGTGAGGCGGGCGTGAAGCCCGTGGCCGACTAGAATCACGGGCTTCCCATGATCCCTGTCCGCCTGTTCCCCTTCGAAGAAGTCTGGTCGGTCTACCTCCTCACCACGCTTCTGATCTGCGGTTTCCTGGCCCTCGACCTCGGTTTCTTCCACAAGAAGGCTCATCGGGTCGGCATGCGCGAAGCCACGACTTTCGCGGTGATCTGGGTAGTGGTGGCCCTTCTCTATAACGTCGCCCTCTACTTCTGGGCGCTCTGGTTCCTCGGGAACCATCCACCGGTGGGGATCGGCATCGAAGAGGCGGCGAAACGAACGGCCATGGAGTTTCTCGCCGGCTACGTGATCGAGTACTCGCTTTCCGTCGACAACATCTTCGTCTTCGTGCTGGTGCTCAACTACTTCGCGGTGCCGCCAGAGTTCCGGCACCGGGTCCTCTATTTCGGGATCCTGGGCGCCCTCGTCTTCCGCGCCCTGTTTATCGGCCTCGGCGCCATCATT
>CAZBTT010000346.1:0-5623 GCA_964494295.1 uncultured Acidobacteriota bacterium | reverse complement strand
TGACGCAGGACCAGGACGTCGAAGGCGGAGGCGTCGCCGGCCAGACAGGCGTCGATGGCGGCGCTCTCCTCGAGACGGATCGCGTCCCGCGCCTCGCTGCGGTCGGCGAGCTGACTCATGAAGAGGTCCGGCCGGGCGATCGGGGTCTCGGCAAGCATCGAGGATTCTCTCAGCAGTTCACTCGGATGAGGGAAGGAGCCGCCCACCCAGGGTCAGCGGGCCGCCTTCTCCCCGTCGAGATCTGAATCGAGTTCGGACTCGAGGTCGAGGTCCAGATCGTCACCGCCGCGACCGTCCATCATCGGACGAGGGTGACCTTGGCGAAGCATCGGCCGCTCGCCTCGACCCTGCCCCAGACCCATCCCGCGCATCTTCATGCGCTGGTCCATCCGGTTCATGCCCCGAAGCTGACCGATCTTCTTTTGCTGCTCGGGGGTGAGGATTCTCTTCATCGCGAGAGCGGTATCGACGCGAAGTTTCAGGAGCGCGCCCTGCGCGGCCTGAGCCTCGGCGAGCTTGGCGGCCACGGCCTTCTCGTCGACCTTCTCGGCGCGCAGCAGCGACTTGAGGTCGAGGCTCGCGATCTTGAAATCGGTGGACTTCCGCAGGCGATCCCGCCGATTGGACTCCATCGCTTTTTGAAGGTCGGCCTTCTGGGCGTCGGTGAGACCAAGCTCAGCCTTGACCGCCTGGCGGCGCTCCATCAGCCCGCGGCCTTCGCCCGGCATCCCCGCGCGGCCCGGAGCCATCCGGCGCTGATTCGGCGGGTTGGGCGGGGCTTCGGGCGGCTGGGCAGAGGCCACAATGGGCGAAAGAAGCAGGGCGGCGGCGACTGAGGTGAGAAAGAAAGGTGTTTTCATTGGACTTATGGCTCCTAAGTGGACAGGCGGTTTCGCCCGTCGCAGAGTAAGACTTGGCCCACAGGCCGGGGGTTTAGTGAGGCACGTGATTTGCTTCATTCATGGCATAGTGCGTTTCTACTCGTCTTTCCGCACGCAGGAGGCTCAAATGGTTCCTCGAATCCGGACACTCTGGAGTGTGCTCGCGGTGATTGTCCTCTTTGGCGGCACGGCCGTGGCCGACGTCCTGCATCTCAAGAAAGGCGGGCGACTCGAGGGTGTGCTCGTCGCCGAGACCGCAACATCGCTGACCATCGACGTCGGGGTGGGACGCATCAGCCTGCCGCGGTCGGCGGTTCAGAAGGTCGAGAGGAAAGAAAGCGCGCTTTCCGAATATCGGACCCGCCTCGCCGCGATCGAGCCGGGCGACGTCCAGGCCTTCGCCGAACTTGCCCGCTACGCGGCCGGGAACGGACTGCGGACCGAGGCGCGGCTCATGTGGGCGCGCGTGATTTCGCTCGACCCGACTAACGTCGAGGGACATCTCTACCTGGGCCACGTGCTCGTGGCCGGGCGGTACATGGAGCAAGACGAGGCCCAGCGCGCTCAGGGCATGGTCCGCTTCGACGGCCGCTGGATGACTCCCGGGGAGCAGGATTCGATCCTCCGCGAACGGGAGCGGCGCGCCTCGGATGACCGTCGCCTCGACGAAGCCTGGCGCGCGGCCCGAGACGCCGAGGAACGCGCCCGCCGTGCCGAACGCGAGGCCGAACGGGCTCGCGCCGAAGCCGCCGCGAACAGCCCCTCGGCATGGGGCTACGGATCCACCGTCGTCATCGGTTCGCCCTACGGCTACGGTGGCGGCTACGGTGGCGGTTGTGGTGGGTATCCCTGCACGTCCGTTCCGCGCCCGCGGCGCCCGCACCCACAGCCGGCCCCGCCCGCTACGCCCTATCCCCAGGTCCAACCGCTCCGCCCACGTTCCGTCCGGTAGCTCGAACGTTTCGCGCAGCGAGCACTTTCCCTAAGAGAGCACTTCGTCGCGGCCCAGGAGAGCCTGGTACTCCTCCCCTCGAACCTGCTCGAGGCCTTCCTCGCGCGCCGTTCTTATGACTTCGGCCATGCGATGCGGGGGGTGGAAGCGCGGAATGAAGACGAAGTGGGCGCCGGCGTCGTAAAGCGCGCGCGCGCCGGAGATGGTTTCCGACGCCACGATGATCTTCGCGTGCGGGCAGCTTCTCAGCAGCTGCTTCAGCAGACGCAGGTTCGACGTGCCCTTGAGAATGGAATCGGGCAGCGTACAAACGACCACCTCGGCGTCGTGGATCGCGGCGTGATGCAGGGTCTCCTGGCTCGAGACATCGCCGTAGAGGCACGCGACACCGCGCCGTTTCAGTTCGTCGAGCACCTCGGGATTGAAATCAATCACCTGGATCTCGTGCAGCATCGAGTCGGGGTGATCCTGGCGTTCCTCCATTTCGAACTCGTGGAGGATCGAACTCGCATCGCGATAGAAGCCGAGGAACACCACGGCC
Organism: uncultured Acidobacteriota bacterium; assembly: GCA_964494295.1. GTDB lineage: Bacteria > Acidobacteriota > Vicinamibacteria > Fen-336 > JAGNNV01 > JAGNNV01. The sequence goes on along the minus strand of CAZBTT010000346.1, from coordinate 3,249 downwards.
GCTTCCCCCTTCTTCCCTTCCGGCTCCGCGTTTCCCCCTTTATCCGCCAAACCGAGGCTCTTGAGGCGCGAGGTGAGCGAGCGCTCGATCTCGTGATTCGCGGCGATCGCGTAGGTGGACGCGACGGACGTGAGGGCGAAAGTGAGAGTGAGCATCGCCACGGTCTCGGCCGAAATGTGACCGAGAGAAAGACCCAGGGCGGCGATGACGAGAGAGAACTCGCTCATCTGCGACAGGTTGATCGTGGGCAGGAGGCTCGTGCGCAGACCCTGGCCGGCGCGGTACAGGATCGGAAACACCGAGACGAACCGGCTCGCGACCAGGAAGAGCGACGTGCCCACGGCGAGGGCCACCATGGCGGTGGTGGGCACGGGGATCTGCATCCCGAGCGCCACGAAGAAGAGGGTCACGAAGAAGTCGCGGATGTTGATGACCTTGGCGATCACGTCGAGGTTGTAGGGCAGGGTGGAAAGGCCCACGCCCGCGATCAGCGCTCCCATCTCGCGCGAGAGCCCGAGAGCGCTCGCCATGCCGCTGATGAGGAAACACCAGGCGAGGGCGGTCACGAGCATCAGCTCGGGGACCTTGGCGATGAACGCGAAGAGCCGCGGCAGGAACATGCGGCTCGCCCCCAGGGCGGCGACGATGAGCCACACGCCCTTGAAGAGCGACGCCCCGACCACGAGCGGGGAGGGATCGAGAAGGCTCGGCTGGATCACGAGCACGAGGATCGCCCACACGTCCTGGAAGACGAGGACGCCCAGGGTCAGGCGGCCGGGCAGGGTGGACAGCTCGAACTTGTCGTAGAGGAGCTTGACCACGATCATGGTGCTGCTGAGCGCCACCGCCACCGCGGCGTAGGCCGCGTCGAACCGGCCGTCGCCGTGGGGCAGGCCGATCAGGAGGAAGAAAGGAATGCCGATGGCGAGGCCGATCGGAAACTGCAGGACCCCGACGAGGATCAACGCGCGGCCCGCGCTCACGAGTTTGGCCACGTCCATCTCGAGGCCGATGATGAAAAGAAGCAGGATGAGGCCGATCTCGGAGATCAGTTCGATGGTTTCGTGGTCGTGCACGAGGCCGAGGCCCATCGCCGGACCGACGGCGACACCGGCAAGGAGATAGCCGAGAATCAGGGGCTGCTTGAGCAGCCGGGCCAGGAGGGCGGCCGCGGTGGCGGCCACGATGGCGGTGGCGATGTCGGAGAGGATCTGGACGTCGTGCATGGGGCACGCGAGACTACATCCAGTTCGGACCGCCGGCGCGAGGAGAGGGAGAGCGTCCCGCGGTGATGCATAATCGGCTCAATGGAGCGCTCCAAACGAAATCATCCGCAAGTCGTGGTCTGTCCTCGATGAGCGGGATCACCATCGCCATCATCGGCGGCGCGGGGGTGCGCACGCCTCTGCTCGTTCGCGGCCTCAGCCGCTCCGGCCTCCCCATCGCGGAAGTGCGCGTCTTCGACGTCGACCGCGGCCGGCTCGACCTCATGGCGCCCCTCATCGAGCGCGTCGCTGGTGTGGTCGTCAAGGTCTCGGCCACCGTCCCCGAATGCGTCACCGGCGCCCACTTCGTGATCGCGAGCATCCGCCCCGGCGGGATCGAGCGGCGCGCATACTACGAGCAGGTGGCCCTCGATCACGGCGTGATCGGCCAGGAGACGGTGGGAGTGGGCGGTTGGGCCATGGCCCTCGCCACGATCCCCCCGATGGTCGAATACGCGAAGGACGTGGCGCGTCACGCTCCCGATGCCTGGATGATCAGTTTCACCAATCCCGTCGGCATGGTCACCGAAGGCGTCCTCAAGGGCGCCCGGGTTCCCATGCTCGGCATCTGCGACACGCCCACCGAGTTGTTCGAGGAAATCGCCCACGTCCTGGGGGTTCCGTCTTCGCAGTGCCACTTCGACTATCTCGGCCTCAACCATCTCGGCTGGGTGCGTGAGGTGTGGGTTGATGGCGAGCCGCGGATGGCCCGGATTCTCGCGGACGAGAACATGCTCGCGAAGATCTATCGAGCGCCGTTGTTCGAGACCGCGCGTCTGCGCGAGATCAAAGCGCTGCCCACGGAGTACGTCTACTTCTACGAACGAACCGAACGCGCGCTCGCCAACACCCTCAAGGCGGGGACCTCGCGCGGAGCGGAGGTGGCGCGGATGAACTTGGCGCTTTTCGATGCCCTGCGCGCGCGCAAGGACGATCCGGTTCGGGTGTACGAGGCGTACCTGGCGGAACGGAGCGGCACGTATCTTTCTCTCGAGGGCAAGGGCGACGCAACAGAGCGCGTAGCGCCGAGCGAGGCGGCTCTTCTGAGCGGCTACGACAAGATCGCGGTCTCGGTGATCCAGGGGATCCACGCGAACACGGGTGCGGTGATTCCACTTTCGGTCGGGAATCGCGGGAACGTGAGCGGCCTCCTCGACGACGACGTGGTGGAGGTTCCCTGCCTCGTGAACGCCAACGGCGCCCATCCCCTGCATGTCGGCGCGCCTCCCGAGAGCGTCCGCGTCATCCTGCAGCAGGTGAAAGCGTACGAGCGGGCGACCGTCGCCGCGGCGCTCAGCGGCTCGCGCGACGAGGCGATCGAAGCGCTCGCCCTGAACCCGCTGGTTCGGGACAAAGCCCTCGCCATTCGCCTGGCCGAGGCGCTGCTCTAGCTTTCGCCCTTAATTCATCCGCCCCATTCACCGAGGCAAGGACCCTGCCATGACCGAAACCGCCGAAACCCCGCACCTGCGACGCGGCATGGGCCTTCTGCCCGCCACCGCCACCAACATCATCGGGATGGTGGGCGTCGGGCCCTTCCTCGTGATCCCGTTCATGATCACGTCGATGGGCGGGCCGCACATCCTCTACGCGTGGATCGCGGGCGCCATCCTGGCTTTCGCCGACGGCCTCGTCTACGCACACTTCGCGGCCGCCCTGCCGGGCAGCGGCGGGTCGTACCTGTACTTGCGCGAAGCGTACAAGCCCTTCAAGGTCGCGGGCCTGCCCGTGGGCGACATGCTGGCCTTCGTTTTCATCTGCCAGGTGATCCTGGTGGCGCCGCTGTCAATCGCGAGCGGGGGCGTGGGCTTCGCAGACTATCTGCGCTTCTACTGGACCGACATGACGTCGCTGCAGCACGATCTGGTGGCCGGCGGCCTGTGCGTGTTCGTCACCGCCCTCCTCTGGAGGAAGATCGAGGACATCGGGAAGCTCGCGGTGATCCTCCTCGGTTTCGTCTTCCTCACCGTGGGCTGGGTGATCG
>CAZBTT010000345.1:1490-5640 GCA_964494295.1 uncultured Acidobacteriota bacterium | reverse complement strand
CTGAGCGACGTCGAGCTGGTTCCGTTTCGCAAGGCCATCGCGGCCGGCGTGGCCACCATCATGACTGCGCACATCGTGGTTCGGGAGTTCGATGAGAAGGTCCCCGCGACACTCTCGCCGGAGATTGTCACGACCCTTCTCCGTGATGAGCTGGGCTACAAGGGCGTGATCGTGGCGGACGACCTCGAGATGAAGGCGGTCTCGGCGAGCTGGCCCTACGCGATTTCCGGCGTCCTCGCGGCGAAAGCCGGTTGCGATCTCCTGCCGGTGTGCGAGCATGAGGAAGCGCAGGTCGCGGTCATCGAGTCGCTGGTTCGCGCCGAGGAGACCGGGGAACTGCGCAAGAGAGATTTCGACGACTCCCTTCTCAGGATCGAGGCGATGATCGACAAGTACACGCTTCCATACTCGGAGCCCGTGCCCAGGGTCGCCGTCGCCGCGGCCGGAACCACCGAGTCGAGGCTGCTCGCGGCCCGCATCGGGGGAGTGCCGGTGTGATTCGCCCGAAAGCGCTCGGCCCGGGATCGCGGGTGGCGGTCATCGCCCCCGCCGGACGGGTGACCAAGGCCCGGCTCGATGAGGGTCTCGACTGTCTTCGGTCGATGGGCTTCGAGCCCGTGCCGGGGGAGAACGTCCTGAAGCGCAATCTCCACCAGGCCGGACTCGATGACGAACGCCTCTCCGACCTCATCTGGTCGCTGACCGACCCCGAGATCCACGGAGTGATCTGCGCTCGCGGCGGGGAAGGGGCGACCGCACTTCTGCCCTGGCTCGAGGCGGCAAGGGTTGAGCCGCGTGTGTTCTGCGGCTACTCGGACGTAACCGCACTTCACGCCTGGCTTCAACGCAACGGCTGGGTGACGTTCCACGGGCCCATGGCCGCGGTGGAGATGGCGAACGACGGTTTCGACATGAACAGCTTCATCGGCGAGGTCACCGGGGTCCGGACCGAACATTCGATACCGTTGCGTTTCCTGAGACCGGGCCAGGCCGAAGGCGTGCTCTCGGGCGGATGCCTGTCGCTTCTGGCGGCGCTCGCGGGCACGGAATGGGCTTTGCCGTGGACAGGCCGGTCCATTCTCCTCATTGAGGACGTCGGCGAGCCTCCTTACAAGCTCCACCGCATGTTGACTCAGCTTCGCGACTCCCAGTCGCTGCGCGACGTTCAGGGGATCATCTTCGGAACCATGGCGAAATGCGAGGCCGCGGCCGACGATGGCTTCACCCTCGATGAAGTGCTCCTCGACGCCCTCAAGGGGTTCGAGGGTCCCATCGCCATCGGCCTGCCCATCGGCCACTGCGACCAGCCGGTTCTGACCCTTCCTCTCGGGACGCGGGCTCTCCTTGCTCCCGAGGAACCCCAACAGGGAGGCGCGGCGCCGGCTCCGCTCAGCGGCCGGCTGCACCTCACCGAACTCGGTGTGACCGAGGAGATGGTGGTTCTGGACTAGCTCCGCCCGCGTGAAAATCCATATCTCCGGCGTTTGCGGCACCGCCACCGCCTCTCTCGCGGGCCTGCTGATGGCCAGGGGGCATCGGGTCACCGGATCCGATCAGGACGTCTATCCGCCCATGTCCGACGAACTCGCCCGCATGGGAGTTCCGGTGAGTTCGCCGTACGCCGAGGCCAACCTCCCGGCAGACGTCGACCTTGTGGTCATCGGCAACGCGTTGTCCCGAGGCAATCCCGAGGTGGAGGCGGTCCTCGACGCGAAGCGGCGCTACACGTCCCAGGCCGCCCTTCTCGCCGACGAGTTTCTCCGCGATCGCGAGTCGATCGTGGTGGCGGGGACCCACGGCAAGACCACGACCACCTCGATGTTGACCCACGTCCTGCGGCATGCGGGCCTCGATCCTTCCTTTCTCATCGGCGGCGTGAGTCTCGACCTCGGAACGAGCTACGGCCTTGGAACCGGCCGTCACTTCGTGGTCGAGGGAGACGAGTACGACACCGCGTTCTTCGACAAGCGTCCGAAGTTCGTCCACTACCTTCCAGACATCGCGATCATCGGCAATCTCGAGTTCGACCACGCCGACATCTACGCGGATCTCGCCGCGGTTCAACTCGCCTTCACCCGTCTGATGTCGGTGGTTCCGCGTCGGGGACTGCTGATCGCGGGAATCGAGAGCCCGGCGCTGGTCGAGATCCTCCCGAAGGCGAAGTCACGGGTTGCGACCTACGCGCTCGGCGAGGTTGTGGAGGCGTCGTGGTGCGCCGTCCATGTCGACCTCTCGGCCAAAGGCGCCGCCTTCGATGTCGTTCACGATGGCCGCAACCTGGGGCGTATCGCGATGACCACGTCGGGAAATCACAACGTGCGCAACGCTCTTGCCGCGACGATCGCCGCGCTCGAAGCGGGCGTGCCTTTCGAGAAGATCGTGGCTGCGTTCGCCGTCTTCCGCGGGGTCAAGCGCCGTCTGGAACTGCGCGGGCAGGGGCGAGGGGTTTCGGTCTACGACGACTTCGCTCACCATCCGACCGCGGTTCGCGAGACCATCGCCGCCTTGCGCTCCCGAGTGGGTCCGGGGGAGCGGGTGGTGACGATTTTCGAGCCCCGCTCCTACACCTCGCGCACGAAGGTGTTCGAACGGGATTTCGCGCGCGCCTTCGCGACGAGCGATGAGGTGGTGATCGCAGGGGCCCATCTTCCGGGCAAGGTGCCGCCCGCCGAACGGATCAGCGAAGAGACGCTCGTCGCGTCGATCGTGCGCGAGGGGGGCCGTGCCCGGGTCATTCCCACCGTCGAGGGAATCGTCGCCGATCTCTCGGGTCGGCTGGGAGCGGGGGACCATGTCCTGATCCTCTCGAACGGGGGTTTTGGCGGGATCCACGATCGGCTCCTGAGGGCCCTCAACTCCTGATTCCCAGCGACAGACGCCAGCGAATTGTGGTATGACAGTCGCAATCAAAACGTTGGGGATCGTCCCCAGGGCCCAGACCTAAACACATCTCACGAGGAGTTATGAGAAAAATTCTCGCCGCGCTAGCGGTCGTATTCATGGCCGTTTCGGCGTTCGCGCAAAGCGCCGCAGTCACGGGCACGGTCACGGACGAATCGGGCGGAGCTCTTCCGGGCGCCACCGTCGTGGTCGCGGGCGCGGGCGGGTCCAGAACCGGATACACCGACTCCGATGGCAAGTTCAGCATCGCGCCCGCCGGGAACGGTCCCTACAAGGTGTCGGTCACCATGCCGAGTTTTGCGATCTCGCACCAGGACGGCGTCGCGGCCGGCGCCGCGGTGACCTTCGCCTTGAAGATCGCGGGCCTCGGTGAAACCGTGGTCGTCTCCGCTTCGAGGATCGAGTCGACCCTCGCGAACGCCCCGGTTACGATGTCCGTCGTCACTTCGGCCACGCTGCAAAGCGCGCCGAGCGCCAACTTCGGCGACATCCTCAGGAACGTTCCCGGGGTCAACGTGATTCAGACCTCGGCCCGCGACGTCAACCTCAGCATGCGCCAGGGCACCTCCACCCTCGCATCCTCGACCCTGGTTCTTCTCGACGGCCGGTCGATCTACCTCGATTTCTTCGGCTTTGTTCTGTGGGACCTCGTCCCGAGCAACCCCGCCGACATCAAGCAGATCGAAGTGGTCCGCGGTCCCGCCTCGGCCGTCTGGGGCGCCAACGCCCTGACGGGTGTGGTGAACATCCTGACGAAGACGCCCCGTGAGAATCCGAGCACCACCTTCTCCATCTCGGGCGGCACGTTCGGCACGAAGGGAGGCTCACGTGAGTCCTCCGGTTCCGGCAATGCCTTCGGCGCCGGCGTCTCCTTCGCCCGGGCGATCAATGACAGGTGGTCGACGCGCATTTCCGTGGGCTACGCGCAGTCCGATCCCTACTCGCGCCCCACCGGCCGGGTGCCCGTGATCCAGGATCCTCGCGTCAGCACGTCTTGCAGCGGTGTTGCGGGGACCGCGGGCTGCATCGGCGGTGCGGCATATCCGATTGACAGCGCGACCGGCAACCCAGGCACTTCCTTTCAGAATGAGGGCACCGAGCAGCCCAAAGTCGACGTCCGCTTCGATCAGGACATGAGCAACGGCGGACGCGTGACCTATGCGGCCGGGTTCGGTGGGACCACCGGCCTGATCCATACCGGTATCGGCCCGTTCAACATCCAGAGCGGTTCCTACCTCGGCTATGCCCC
>CAZBTT010000345.1:0-1480 GCA_964494295.1 uncultured Acidobacteriota bacterium | reverse complement strand
GCTGGGCCGGGAGGAACGTTCTGTCCTACGGCGGCAACGTGCGCCGTAACCAGTTCGACATCACCTCCGCGCCGGGGGCCGAGGACCGCAACGAGTTCGGCGGCTACTTCCAGGATGAGTTCTTCGTCGACAAGTTCCGTCTGACCGTGGGCGGCCGCGTCGACAAGTTCGGCAACATCGACAAAGCGGTGTTCTCGCCTCGCGTCACCGCGATGTTCAAGCCGACCGCCGACCAGTCGATCCGCTTCTCCTACAACAAGGCTTTCCGTTCGCCGTCCGCGATCAACAACTACCTCAGCCAGAAGATCTTCGCGCCCATCGCCCCGATCGACCTCCGGCCCTTGCGTGGCCTGATTCCGCCCGGTCCGCAAGGACAGGCTCTGGCCTCTCTGGTTCCGACCACTCCCATCAGTCTCATCGTGAACAACGTGGGCAACCCGAACCTGAAGGAAGAGTCAGTCACCGCGTATGAAGCGGCGTACACAGGCACTTTCAACAACAAGACCACGATCGGCATCGCAGCCTATCGAAACCGGACGGACGACAACATCAACTTCGCGTCGATCACGCCCTCGGCCTCGTTCCCGACGGGCGGCCCGTTCTTCGATGTCTACACGGCGGCGAACTCGAACGAGTGCTGCGGACCCACCGGCATCCCCGGGCCGCTCTATGGTTTCCTCCTCCAAGCCCGGATCGCCGGGTTCCCGCTGCCGCGCACGGTTTCCTCCTACTTGAACCTCGGTCCGGTTCAGCAGGACGGCCTCGAGCTTTCGATCGACCACCGCTTCGACTCCGAATGGTCGGTTCAGGCCAATTACTCCCACCAGGCGAAGCCCAAGGTCCTCGACGCCGAGGCTGGCCAGATTCCCTATCTCACCGAGGAACTGGCTCTGCCCGCGAAGAACCGGTTCAACGCGAGCATCAACTGGAGCGACGACCGCTTCCAGGGCACGGTCCAGGCCAACTATCAGGACAAGGCGCTTTGGACCGACGTTCTCACTTCCACCTACCACGGCTACACCGAGTCGTTCACCATGGTGAACGCCAACTTCGGTGTTAAGTGGAACAAGGGCAAGTTGGTCACCTCCGTCAAGGGCACGAACCTTCTGGACAAGAAGATCCAGCAGCACGTGTTCGGCGACATGCTCCGCCGCGCGGTCAACCTCGAGGCCCGGCTTACGTTCTAAGTCGCGCCCTCGCGGATGGCCGAAAGCGCCCTTGGCGAAAGCCAGGGGCGTTTCCCTTTCGGGGTGAATGAAGTCGCGGCTAGCGGATGGACATTCCGCCTGGACGAGTAGCATCGCCCCCTGCTACGCGGCGCGGGCCGTAGAGGCGGTCCCGGTCGCGCTTCGCGATTCTCGTCCCCGCGACAGCGTCCCAGGCTCCGCTTGTCAGTCCGAATCCCACCTCCGATCCTCGTGGGCTGTGATGAAACAGGTGGTGCTTCTTGATGTACCTGAAGTAGGGGCTCTTGAAGTTG
>CAZBTT010000344.1:0-5672 GCA_964494295.1 uncultured Acidobacteriota bacterium | reverse complement strand
AGTTGAGGCGAAGGACCGCGCGGCAAACAGCAGCTTCGCCGAGACGACGTTCCTCGTCGATACCCAGGCCCCCGTGGCCGCTTTCGGGGCGCCGCTCAACGGCTCCTTCACCAACGACACGACGCCGGACCTCCTCATATCGTTCGCTGATCCCGGCTCCAGCGCATCGGGCATTTCCCCAGCCGCGGTTCGCGTTTACCTTACCGCCCTGAGTGCCGGCACTCCGGAATTGGACGTGACCGCTGCTCTCGTCGTCGGCGCGGCTACCGTGGCCGGTACTCTCCCCGGACCGCTCGCTGCCGGCACGTATCGGGTCCGCGTCACTCTCCGCGACGAGGCCCTCAACTCATTCGAGGCCGCCACGACATTCGAGGTTGATCTGACCCCGCCGACGTTCGAGATCGTGCAGCCGGCCGCAGGCTCGGCGATTCCCACGGGAACGCCGGCATTCGTGGTCCGTTACGCCGACGACCGGTCGGGTGTTTCGACCGATCGCTTCGCCTTCCGCGTCGACGGCATCGACCGCACGGCGCGATTGACCGTGGGCGTTTCTGAAGCTTCGGGCACGTTGCTCGCGGGTGAGGCGCTGGCCGACGGCCCGCACAGTTACGACTTCACGCTGTTCGACCGGGCCGGGAACCGAACCGACAGCGGTTCGGTTTCATTCGTGGTCGATAGCGTCTCGCCCACCGCCGTCCTCGTTGACCCGGCTCCCCAGTCTTTCATCGGCGTCAACACACCAACGGTGCGCTTCCTTTTCCTCGATCCTGCCCCCTCGTCAGGCATCAATGCTGGAGCCACTCGCATTCAGGTCGACGGCGTCGACCGCACATCGGACTTCACGATTACCGCTGACGGCGCGGTCGTGGCCGCCTTGACGCCGGCCCTGGGCGATGGTCTCCACACCGTGCGCGCCGATATCGCGGATCGATCGGGCAGCGCCGGCTTCGTCGTCGCGCAGTTCACGGTCGATACCACGGCTCCGGTTCTGACCTCTGAGATTCCCGAAGAAGGCCGGCTTGTGGGTGGGGGAGCCCTGGTTGAGGGCCGGGCCGTGATCTCCGGCACCGCCACCGACCTCGATCCCGATCTCACGATCACGTGTTCCTCGCCTTCGGGCGCTGGCACCGCGACCTACTCGAACGGCGCCTACAGTTGCTCGGCTCCCGTTGCCGAGGGCGCGAATGAGATAGCCGTCACCGCGGCCGACACCACCGGGCACACGGCGACCATCACCAGAACGCTCACCGTTGACCGCGTCGCGCCGGTCATCCAGATCAGCGATCCGACCGAAGGAACGTTCACTTCCGCCCAGAGCCTCACGGTCACGGGCACCGTCAGCGATGCGGCGACGGTCAGCGTGGCCGTGAACGGCCAGTCTGCCGTTGTGAACGCGCCCTCTGGCGGCGGACCGTCGACGTTTGAAGCCACGAACGTGTCGGTCGGCGCGGGCCCAACCGCAGCCCTCGAGGTTGTCGCCACGGATGCGGCCGGGAACGTTTCCACCGCAACGGTCACCGTTCGAGTGGACCGAAATCCCCCGGTTGTGGCGATCACACAGCCTGCGGGTGGCGAGTACCTTCGGGGCGGCGTCACGACCGTCACGGTGGATGTCACTGACGAAACCACGACGATCCTCGACCTCAACGGTGTGCCGGCAAACCAGACGGGTTGCGTGGACGTCACCGCTGAGACCAGGCGTTGCACGTTCACCGCCGAGGTGCCTCTCATCGCCGGAAACACGATCATCGTGGCCACTGCGTTCGACGAGGCCGGGAATCGCGGTGTGAACCAGGTCTCGGCGATCGTCGACAACACTCCTCCCGTCATTTCAGTGACGTCCCCAGGTGCGGGGCTTATCACAAACGCGACCACCGTCTCCGTCGCCGGCACTGCCTCCGATGACTCGCCGCTCACACTCACCGTCAACGGCCAGGCCGTGACCGTGACCCCGGGCGGCTCATTCTCGGCGACCATCTCCAACGATGTTCTCGGCGTGCCGCTTTCCAGCATCGAAGGCCCGCGAGCGATCGTGTTTGTCGCCCGGGATGCGGCGGGCAACGAGACCACCACCTCGGTCTCCGTCGTCTTCGACCGCACACCGCCCGCGCTTACTGTCGCATCGCCGTTGCAGGGAGCGATCATTCCGGCGTCGTCCGTGGCGGTGACGGGTACCGTCGCCGACGCCACTGCCGTGACCGTCACGGTGCAGGGAACTCCGGCCACGGTCACGGGTCAGGCGTGGTCGACGACGCTCGCCAGTCTGGCCGAGGGCTCGCTCACCATCACGGTTCGCGCCGTCGATGCCGCGGGGAATGAGGCGACGGTAGTTCGCGAGGTTGAGGTCGATCTCGGCCCGCCAACGGTCGCGATTACTTCGCCGGCCGCGGGCACGCTCACTCGCGAAGGGACTGCGCTGATTGCCTTCTCGGTTCTGGATCGCTCCGCCACTTCGATCACGCTCAATGGCGCGCCCGTTGCTCCCGCCTGCCCTGGGGTTCTCGCCTGCGAGCGGACGCAGACGGTGAACCTTGTGGATGGGGACAACACGTTCACGGTCGAGGCCACCGATGCCGGCGGCCGGACCGCCTCCGCCCAGGTCACCATCACGCGAGACAGCGATGCGCCGATCGTCGAGCTTCTCGCCCCGGAGACGGCGAGCCGCGGCCGGTTGGCGACGGCGAGTGTCTCGGCCGTGGATAACCTGGCGGTGACGAGTGTCGAAGTCCGCCAGGCGGGCGCCGCGGGTCCCACCATCCTCTGCTCTGGCACGTCGGTCTGCTCGGGCCCGATCGTCATTCCGGAAGAAGCGCGCCCCGGCGACTCACTCACCCTCACCGCCACCGCGACCGACACCGCGGGGAACGTCACCACCACCAGCCGCACCGTGCGCGTCACATCCGATGGCGTCGTCACCGGGACGGTGTTGAACGACCTCACGTCTCTGCCGCTCGCGGGAGCCACGGTCGCGCTGCTTGGGCCCAACGCTCGCTCCACGACGACGAACGAGCAGGGCCGCTACAACATCCCGGTCGCCGATGTCTCGGCCATCCTTCGCATCGAGAAGGCCGGCATGACCTCGGTCGACCGAGTGGTGTCGGTCACCAGCGGCGCCGGCACGGTTCCAGTCGACGCGCGCCTCACGCCCCTTGCCGAGACCACCACACACAGCCCGGTGATTCCCGCCACGAACCCGCCCCTGGTGATTCGGCCCGGGGCGCCGGCCGCGGAAACGGGAACCCCCGGCCCTGTGTCCCTTGCCGCCGAGGGGGCACAGCGCGCAACACTGCTGTCCGCGCAGGGCCTGCCGAATCTTCTGCCCCCCGGCTTCTCGCCGCTCACCGCCTTCAATTGGATGCCCGACAACGCATCCGCCGCAGCGCGCGCCACCATCGCGATGCCCATGGGCATCGCGACGCTGTCTGAGACGATTCTCGTTCGCTACGACACGGCGATGCGCGATTGGCGCGTGGTGGCTTCCGGACTGACGGCCACGGACGGCCTGGTCGGCGTCGATCTCATCGGCCCTGGCTCCTACGCTCTAGTCATTCCCGACAACACCACGCCGCCCATGGCAATTCCCGCAGTAGGCGAAGCTCTCCCGGGCATCGCGATAGCAACGATCCCAGCCACCGCAACTTCGGAAGGTCGCGTGGATCCGCCCGTCCTCCCGCCCACCGGCGGCACGGCCACCGGTTTACTGCGAATCGACTCACCGACGCCTCTCCCCTCGGGCACCATCGTCCAGGCGGACCTGGAGGAGACGTACACACTCTCGTCGGGCGAAGAGGCCAGCGCGCCCAAGCGGTCCATCGACGTGGTCGCTTACAAACACTCGAGCCTCGCGACCGCATGGGGTATCGGCGACACCGCCGGGACCATCACCGGGGCGGCCACATCCACGGTGTGCGCGCCATCCACTCCGCCCGCCGCGGGTGGTGAGCCGGTGGAACACCTCTGCGCCGCCTTCCCAATCACCCCGTCGCGTACATATTCGAACGCGTCCCTCCGCGAAGGCCGAGTCAAGCTCGACCTTCTCGCCGGACGCGAAAACGCGCGGGGCGTAGTTGGCGGAAGTGCGGCGGTGACGGTGGTCGCGGGGAATGTGCAGCTGAACGTCGCGGCCGGCAGTCTCGACGAAGACACGGCGATCTCGCTTTCGTCGTACGACGACTACTCGCCATTCATTCCCTCGACTAACGGAATCACACCGCTCGGCGAGGTGACCCTCGACTTCGCGTCGTCAACACTCAACACCTCTGCTGCCCTCACGTTCCGCAACGTCGCGGCCGCTCCCGGGGACACGCTGGTTCTCGCTCGCGTCGATCGCGCGGCATACGATGGCTTCCCGCGCCTTCAGGTGGTCGCCCTCGCCGATGTCATCTCGACCAACGGGGAAACGAAGGCGATCACGCGTGCCGAGACAGGCTTGCCGGGCCTCAGCCTCGATGGCATCAAGAAGGAGGGCCGCTACGCGCTCCTCCGTCTCGCCGGCCCGATTGGTTTCATCGCAGGTTCAACAACCGCGAGCGGTAGCCCGGTCCGCGCGCTCGTCACTACCAACTCCCTCCCGTTCGTAGCCGCCTCGAACAGCTCCGGCGTCTACGCCATCCCCGCCGTTCCGGGCTCGGTCACACTCACCGCCCGAGTGCTCGGCCAGAGCCTTATCGGTTCAGCCCAGACCACGGCGGTCGACGGCACGCCTGCCACCGTGAACATCCTCCTCGAGGGCGCGGTAAGCCAGGCGACAGTCACGCCCCCTTCGGGCACTCTCAATGTCGAAGTGAATGAAGCGTTCACCCTCATTTCGCCTGTGGCGATAAATCCCGCGACGATCACGGCCACGAACATCTCGCTGAAGCGTGTGCCTCCGCCGGTGTGTTCCAGCCCCGATCCTCCGGCCGGCCAGAACTGTGCGGCCACGCCCATCCTCTTGCGCCTTGTTCTCTCGGGGTCCGGGAAGCAGCTCTCGATAATCCCGACGCGGCCTCCCGTCCCGCCGCCACCGCCCGGCACCCCTGAACCCGACGCGCAGGAACCACCCCTTGAGTTCTCGACGACTTACGCCCTCGAGATCACCGGTCTTCTCGACACCGTCGGCGGCCTCGTCACCGCCCCAACCACGACCTTCCGCACGAAGGACGACATCAAGCCGGTCTACAACCTGAAAGCGCTGACGTTCTCGTTCCCGAATGCCGACGGCCTCGTGACGGTAAGCGCCCCAGCCGGCACCTTCCCTCCGGGCACGGAAATCCTCATCATCAACTCCGGCAACGGCGTCGTCCTCGGCCTCACCGCAGGCAACGACGGGGAAGTGAACGGCACCCTCCCGGCCAGCACGCAGGACACTCTGCTCATTTCGGTCACCGATCCGTTCGGCAACAGCGTGATCTACAAACAGAGCCAGTTCGAAAACCCCGCGACCGGAGAAACCGCGATTGGCCCGGGTGGGGGTTCCATCGACGGGCCCGGCGGCACCGGCCTCGACATCCCGGAAGGCGCCCTCAACGACGGGGGAGGAGAGTGGAAGGTCAAGCTGACCCTGGTTCCCGAGTCGGAATATCCGACCCTGTACCCAAGGGACGTCCTTACCAAGCCCCTCGGTACCGAACCCCCCCCCGGCCACACCCCGAGGATGGAGCCCAAGCCGGAAGCCTCCGCCCCCCCCCAAA
>CAZBTT010000343.1:0-5686 GCA_964494295.1 uncultured Acidobacteriota bacterium | reverse complement strand
CGTCGATCCTCCGATTTCCGTGGGTTTCGTCGTCGCGGTGAAAGCCTCTTGAGATCCTTCGCCTCGGTCACCGATCAGCTGTCGCCTTGGGGGCAGGGGCGGCGTGCGTCACGATCGCCAGGAGCTCGCGGCGGCGAGAACGCCGACACCGCCGACTCACGGCGGTCGCGGCAGTCATAAGTAATTCACCAGCTTGCAGTTCGCATAGAGGAGTTTGTATCCCGCTTTCAAAACGTCCTGACAGAACTTGCCATCCTCGCGACGAAAGAACGTCTGTGATTCGTTGAAACGAATGCGATCCAAGACACTCCGTTTGACCGCGACGTGAGCTTGATGCATGTCGTAATACCCACTGGCATCGGGCTTGACGGGCAAGACGTTCGTGCTGCGCGGATCGGGGTCGACGATGACGTCGCTCGTCACAGGCACCGTTTCACAATCAACTTCCGGCTGGCTGTCAAACACGCCGAGCGGCTGTTTCAAGAGATAGTCGTGAGCCAAAAGATCGATATCGTGTCGAGAGAAAATGAACTCCGTGAAGCGAATCTTCTCTGGATGCGGCAAGTCGTCCACATCGAAGAACACGATGATGTCACCGCGACACGCGGGGAAACCCATATTGCGGGCACCGGCCGGAGTGAGCTGCTTCCAGGTCGAGACCAGCTTCACGTCGCAGGACACCAACTGTTGGAGTTCATCGAGATAATCTGGACGTTTCCACGGTGGAATTCCATTCGCGGAGACGACGATTTCGTCCGGCAGTCGTGTTTGGCGCTGGAAGAACTCCAAACACCGTGGCGCCAGATGAACGTCTTCCCGCCAGCAGGTAATACAAACCGAAATATTCACGGCGCGGTCCTCATCCGGAGCCATCGACCGGTCGGGAAAGTAACGCGTGCCACAGATCGCCATCACGTCGCTTTGAGTTCGGTACCGCGTCCGAATGTGGGGCACTACGCGAAAAACCCGGATGCGGCAAGCAGTCATCCTCCAGGATGATGGCCTCTTCGACCTTTTCAAACACCCACGTCAGTCCCGACGAGAGCGTAAGCGAGTCGAGGGCGGTTTGCCAGCCCATTCACGCGGTCGCGGAGCGGCGATGGGCGTAGGTCCGGCGTCGTTCGGTAGAGTCTGCTCCTCCTTGCCTGACCGCCTCTGGAACCCGATCGCGCGACCCGAACGCCGCCTCCTCCACAAGGTGGTCCGGGCCTGTCGCCCGCGGGTGTTCGCGGAGGTGGGAACCTGGAAAGGAGGCGGAAGTGCGGCCCGCGTCGATCCTCCGATTTCCGTGGGTTTCGTCGTCGCGGTGAAAGCCTCTTGAGATTTCACAACCTCGACCTCCACGTGGCGGTCATCGAAGACGTCAACGACTTCTTCACCGGCTTGGGTCATCAGATCGACGTCAACAATCTCTCCAGCCATTTGTGGGCGCTCGGCCGCCCGGCGATGAAGTCGTACGGGCCGATTCGGGCCGAACGCTGGGAACACGACATACGGCGCCCGTGGGCGTCGCCGCGTCTGTGGCTGGCCGCGCGAGGGTTCGCAGGCTACGCCGGGGGGATCACGACCTACGCGCCCTCGCTGGCCCTCGCCTATCAGTGGCTCCAACGACCTTTGATCTCCGTCCTGTGCATTCGCTACGAGATTCCCTTCTCCTCATCACCCCAGGAATGGGAGGCGCTCACCCGCCTCCTCGTCGAGCGAAACTCGCGCGGGCTCGCCCGTTTCGTGGCCAACAACTCGTACGACGCCGCCTATTTCGAGTACTTCACGGGGATTCGCCCCATTCTTATCCCAAGCGTGTGCGCCTACGTGGATCGGCACGTGTCTTCGGCCTGGTCGCCCGGCCGCAGCGAGGTCCTCGTCTTCGGAGAACCCGAGGCCGGACGCGCATGCGCGAGCCGATTGCCGAACGCGCACTTCATCCGAGACCGCTTTCCCAGATATGCCTACGACGAGGTGGCCCGCGTCCGCGCCCATGTCATCATCCCCTACAACGCGTCGGTGATGTCCTTCTTCGAGCACTACTGGCTCGGCATACCCCAGTTCGCTCCCACCCCGAGGTTCCTGCTCCAGCTCCAGCGCGACGGCCGGGCGCTGTCGCAGTTGACGGGCGCGGGCTTTGGCCCAAGCCAGGTGGGGGGGCGGGGAGGGACCCTCCCCGATCCGAATGACGGACGGAACGTGGAGGCTTGGCTCCCCCTGCACGACGTCTACACGTTTCCGTTTGTCACTCTCTTCGATTCCTTCGAGGAGTTGGCGGGTCTCCTCGACTCCGTGGACGGCCCCGACGTGTCCGCCAGGATGAGGGCCTTCAATGAACGGCGTCGACTGGAGGCCAGGAGCCTTTGGGCGCAGGTCATCGAGGGAACGGCCCCGCGTACCCGAGGGCCCAGAGGATGAGCGGGCCGACCGCCGGGCCGCACTGCGGGAGTGTCGCACTCCGCGGGCCGCGCACTTTCAGTGGCACACCGCCCTCGTTTCGCTTACGCTCCAGCCCCGTGATCCTCCGGATCGGGTGATCCGTTGGAATCCGTTCCTCCATGCCCACTGTCAGCAACATCGACCCTTGTCCCCCCTTTTCTCGCGCGTTCCGGAACGCATCTCCGTTTCGCGCAATTTGAGCCGGGTTTCATGCAGTTGAAGGACGCCTATCGGCGCGTTGCTCGACGGCTGCTGGCCGGGCTCGATGGCGCGCTGCGACGCGTCGGCCGACGGGTCGCCCCCGTCGACGAGTTCAGTCCTCTCGAGCCCCTCCTGTATCGGCGTCTCAGGCGGTCGGGCTCACGCTTCTTCTTCGTTCAGGTCGGCGCGAACGACGGCACGCTGGCGGATCCCATCTATGGGTTTGTCACACGGAATCGGGTATCCGGTGTTGTTGTCGAGCCGTTGGCCGATGTCTTTGCCAAGCTCGAAGCAGCGTACCGCGCGTTCCCCGGTGTCCGACCGGTGAATGTTGCGATCCATGCGTCGAAACGGTCGGTGACCCTTCACCGTGTCGCCCCCCAATTCGAGGACGGCCTGCCCGACTGGGTCCGAGGCATCGCGTCGGTCAACCCGGATCATCACAAACTCGGAGGGGTTCCTTCCTCGGCCATCACGACCGAGGAGGCGTCGTGTCTCACGCTCACTGAACTGCTCGATCGTTTCGCCGTGCGTGAACTCGACCTCCTGCAGATCGACACCGAGGGCTACGATGCCGAGATCGTCCACTCGATCGACTTCGGCCGGATCAAGCCCAAGATCATCCGCTTCGAGCATGGCCTGTCCAGCGGCATCATGACTCCTCCCGTGCTCGAGGGCTGCGTCCGGCGGCTCGCCGGCGAGGGCTATTACGTGGTCATGGAACCGTACGACGTGACCTGCTATCTGCCCAACGAGATCTAGGCGCCGCGCTAGTTCTGCGATGGACTCGGGCTCACCCAACGCAAGTACGAGCCTTCGCGGCGCGTCGGTCGCCCTGACTCTTCTAGCGGAGGATGGTCCGCCGCAGCGGCGGATCGAGCGCAGCGCACGCCTCCTCGGAGTCCGTTGCACGCTGGCGCTTGAGTATCGACCGCCCGGCCAGTCTTCGCATGGTCCCTCCGCGGTCCAGCGCAGCGTGCGAGCCGGGCTGACCCGGCTGGGCATCAGGTTCAACGAGAACCCCCTCCCCGAAGAGAGCGCAAGAATCGTTTATGTGCCGGGCGGCCCCGACTCGCTGGGCCGGGCTATTCGGTGGCGCCGAGAGGGGCTGGTCGACCGGATTCTCGCCGGCCCGAACATCGTCGACGATCCTGACCGCGCCGACCGCATCCTTCAGGCCTCCGAGGTAGATGTCGCAATTGTCGCGTCCGACTGGGTGCGGCAGTTCTTCGCCGCGGTCGCGCCGCGATTGGCGCCGAAGCTCCGGGTCTGCCCCACGGGTGTCGACATCGATGTCTGGCGGCCCTCCCGTGGACACCGACGGGTGGGCCTGGTGTACCTCAAGAACTCGGACACCCACGATCCGACTGCGATCATGGACGCACTCGCGGAAGTGGGACTTGCGCCCGCGATGGTGCGATACGGGCGTTACTCGGCGGGCGAGTATCGCGCGGTGCTCGACCAGGCTCGGCTGGCCGTCTTCCTCTCGGCCTCCGAGACGCAAGGGATCGCGCTTGCCGAGGCGTGGGCCATGGACGTTCCGACGCTCGTCTGGAATCCGCGCCGCCCCGTCCCGGATTGGGCGGTCACGGTTCAAAGCTCATCGTGCCCGCTGCTCACGCCGGCAACCGGAGCCGAATGGGTCACGCTGGACGAACTCCGCGCGCTCCTCGCGCGTCACGACCATGCCGCCGAGACATTCGGTCCTCGCGAGTGGACGGTCGAGAATCTCTCGGACCTGGTTTGCGCCCGCCGCCTGCTTTCGATCGCCTTCGAACGGCAGGCCACGGCGGGCTCGTCGTAACCCGCATCGCCGAAGCCTAAAGCGCCTGCCTGCGGCGGGTCCTAACCGTTGCCCGGGGGAATAGTGGGAACGGTCGGTGGGCGTCGGGCCAGCCCCGCCCCGGAATGGCCGGGGCTCCCGGATCGCGTCAATTGTGCACCCCCGGCGCCTCGTGGCCTGTGCGGGCTACGTACTCGACGTAGGTTCCGGGGTAGATGTGGGGTTCGGTCTCGGTGCCCGACTCTCCTCCGAGTTCGATTACCCGGTTCGAGAGACCGCGGAGGAACGCGCGGTCGTGCGAGACGAAGATCATCGTGCCCTCGAAATCCTTGAGGGCGCCCACCAGCATCTCCTTCGTGGCGAGGTCGAGGTGGTTCGTGGGCTCATCGAGCACCAGGAAGTTCGGCGGATTGTGAAGCATGCGCGCCATGACCAGGCGGGACTTCTCGCCGCCGGACAGGGACTTGATCTTCTTCTCGACATCCTCGCCCGAGAACTGAAAGGCGCCCAGTGTGCCGCGCAGGTTCCCGATGCTGTCGTGCGGGAAGTCGGAGACCATCTGCTCCCATACCGTGAGATCGGGACTGAGAATATCGAGGGCCTGTTGGGCGAAGTACCCGAGGCGAAGGCTGGCGCCGAGGCGGACCGAGCCCGAGTCCGGTTCGATCGCGCCCGCGATCATCTTGAGCAGCGTCGACTTCCCCGCGCCGTTCTTGCCCATCACACAATGACGCTCGCCCCGGCGAACCACCATCGAGAAGTCCTTGTGCACGACTCGGGTGCCGTAGGTCTTTGAGACGCCCTCGAGCACCGCGACTTCGTCGCCTGACCGCGGCGGCGTCTTGAAGGAGAAGTTCACCACCACGCGCTTCTTCGGCGGCTCGACGCGCTCGATCTTGTCGAGGGCCTTGATGCGGCTCTGGACCTGAGCCGCCTTCGCGGCGTGGGCGGCGAAGCGGTCGATGAAACGCTGCTCCTTGGCGAACATCGCCTGCTGACGCGCGAACTGGGCTTCCTGGTTGGCCTCGCGCAGGGCGCGCTCCCTCTCGTAGAAGTCGTAGTCGCCGGAATAGAGGGTGATCTCCCCGCTGTCGATCTCCGCGATCTTCGTCACGATCCGGTTCATGAAGTCCCGGTCGTGAGACGTCATGAGCAGCGCGGCGTCGATCGACTTCAGGAACGATTCGAGCCACACGATCGACTCGAGATCGAGATGGTTCGTCGGCTCGTCCATGAGGAGGACATCCGGCTTGCCGAGCAGGACCCGGGCGAGAGCGA
>CAZBTT010000342.1:0-5699 GCA_964494295.1 uncultured Acidobacteriota bacterium | reverse complement strand
AGAATGCCGAAACCGAACAGCGCTTCGGTGGGCCGCTCCATCAGGGCATTGAAGACGAAGGCAAGCGAGGTCAGCACGAAGATCGCCGGCACGACCGGATACCCGGTCACACGGTACGGCCGCGACCAGTCGGGCTTCTTCACCCGAAGCACGAACACGGCGATGCCGGTAGCGGCGTGGAAGAGGAACAAGACGACGATCACATAGGTGTAAAGCGCCTCGTACGTGCCGGAGACGGTGAGGATGATCGTCCACACCCCCTGAGCCAGGATGCAGGCGACGGGTGTTCTCCACTTGGGGTGAACCTCGGCGAGCGCCTTGAAGAAGACACCGTCCCGCGCCATCGGCAGATAGGTTCGGGTGGAATAGAGGATCGTCGCGCCGATGCATCCAAAGGCCGACACCATCACCGCCGCGGAGACGATCTTCGCAGCACCCGCGCCGAAGAGAGCCACCGCCGCGGCCTCGGCGATGCGCGGATGATTGGGCATGTCGCTCACCGGAATCGCGCGCAGATAGACGACGTTCAGGAGCACATACAGCGCGGTGACGATCACCACACCGCCGATCATGGCCCGGGGCAGATCCCGCGAAGGGTCCTTCATCTCGCCGCCGAGGTAGGTCGCTCCGTACCAGCCGTCGAAGGTCCCCAACACGCCGATCATGGCCACGCCGAAGGCGGAGATGAGCGAAGCCGGCACAACCGAGGAAACGTAGTCGGGAACTACCGCGGGAGCCACGAAGAAACCGAGCAGCGCCAGACCCACCATCGATCCGATCTTGAGGACCGTGATCACGTTCTGCACGAAGGCGCTCTCTCGCACGCCCACCATGCTCGTGATGGTGAAGAACATGATCGCGAGAACGCCGGCCACCGCACCCCCGGTCAGTTTCCAGTCGAAGCCGAAGATGTCCGCGGAGGCGAGGACGTTGCGGGTGGAAAAGAACGGCAGGAAGGATCCGAGGTATTCGCCAAAGCCCACCGCGATCGCGGCCAGGCCCCCGGACATGATCACGAGGAAGTCGACCCAACCTTTGAGGAAGCCGAAAAGCGGCCCATAGGCTTCCTTGAGGAAATGGTAGGGCCCCCCCGCGCGCGGCATCATCGTTCCAAGCTCGGCGTAGGTGAGGGCGCCCGCGATCGCGACAATGCCGCCGCATACCCACGCGAGGAGCACCAGCCCGGCATGGGGCAGGGCGCGCGCGACGTCGGCGGTGGTCAGGAAGGCGCCGGTTCCGACGACCGAGCCGACGGTGATGAGGGTGACGTCAGTGGCCGAGAGGCCGCGGATCAGGTCATTCTTCGAGGAGTCGGCCATCCGGCGATGCTACCGGAGGATCGCGAGAGAGCGCTCAGACCGAACCGAAGATGACGCTCCTCATCGAGAGGGACCCAAGATCAAAGCCGGCGATCGGGAAGGTCACCGGATCCGTCCCGGCGGCCCCGGCGACATAGAGCAGGGGCAGGAAGTGGTCGGGTGTGGGGTGAGCCTTGCGTCCTTCGGCTGATTCAACGAGACGCCCGAGTTCTGTGGCATCGTGTTTCTCGAGGGCGGCGACGACGGCGCCATCGAACGCGGCCGCCCACGCCGGCGTCTCGATCGCGCCCGACCGCATCCGCGCGATCGCGTCCCCGAGGTTGTGCACGATGTTTCCGCTGCCGAGGATCAACACACCCTCGTCACGAAGCGGAGCCAGGGCCCGACCTATCTCCACGTGCCTCGATGCGTCGGCGCTGCGATCGATGCTCAACTGCACGACCGGCACGTCGGCTTTGGGCCACATGTGATGGAGCACCGACCACGTGCCATGGTCGAGGCCCCAGTCGAGGCGGTTCGACGCCGCGTCCGCGCCGAGCCGATCCACCACCCGCGTCGCGAGGCCGGGATCGCCCTTGGCCAGGTACTGAATCTCGTACAGCTCCTCGGGAAAGCCGCCGAAGTCGTGAATGGTCGGGGGAAAGTCGTTGCCGGTCACCGCGGTTCCGCGGATGTACCAGTGCGCCGAGACCGCGAGGATCGCCCGAGGCCGCGGCAGAAGCGATCCAAGATCGCGGAAGCCGCGGCTCCACGCGTTGTCTTCGATCGCGTTCATGGGGGACCCATGCCCCACGAACGCGACCGGAAGACGCGCCACTACCGTCCCATCTTCCCCATCTTCTTGAGCGGCGACTCGACCTGTTTGTAGCCCGAGGGCGTCGCGAAGGCGTCGGCGCCGATGGCGCCCTTCTTGATCTCGGTCGCTTCCATGCCGTTATCGATCTTCTTCCCCATCATGCTCATGGACGTGCGCTGCGACAAAGCGATGCCCTGGATTTCGGACATCTTCTGGATGAGCTTGTCCATACCCTGGATCATCGGGATGCTCACGCGGGACAGCTTCTGGAAGTTGCTGGGATCGAAGGGCGGCGTGAGGGCGGTGCTGTTGCAGGTCTCCTGGGTCATGTTGGCGCCCATGGTGATGGTGTAGGCCTGACAGGAGTAGCCGGCGACCGTCTTCGTGGCGCCCTTGGTCACCGTCACTTCGGACGCGGCCCCGCCCATCATCTTCGCCATCTGCTCGCGCATCTGAGGCGGCACCTGGGCCATCGCCTGCTCCATCTGGGCGGCCATCGACTTCATGGCCTGATCCATCTCGGCCACCGTCATCTCCGAATACTCCTTCTTCTTATGGTCGATGCTCACGATCTTCCCGGAGGCGAACTCCATGATGGTGTCGTTCTGGCCGTTGTTCATCCGGATACGGTCCTTCGTGAAGTAGTGGGTCGCGATTCCCCCATCCGTGGCTTTGAAAGTGATGGTGAGGTCCTGGGCCGGTGCGGCGGCGCCGGCGGTCAGGAGGGCGAGTACGGCGATCGTGCGGTTCATGGGTTGTCCTTTCATGGTTGACGCCCCAAGGATATCGCTCCGCTTCTACAGATTCGAGGCCTCGATGAACGCCTGGACGTGGCGTTCGAGCGTGGTCATGGGCAGCGAGCCGCTGCCGAGGATCCAGTCGTGGAACCGGCGGATATCGAAACGCGGACCGAGGGCCGCGCGGGCCTTCTCCCGCAGTTCAAGGATGCGCATCGCGCCCATCTTGTAGGCGAGGGCCTGGCCAGGCAGGTCGGAGGAATAGCGAAGCGTCTCGCTCGCGATCTGAGTGTCCGACTCCATCGCGTTCTCCTTCATGAACGTCATGGCCCGATCCCGGGACCAGTCGAGAGCGTTCATGCCCGTGTCGACCACGAGGCGGACGGAGACGAACATCTCCATCGCCAGGCGGCCGTACCGGTCATAGGGATCCGTGTACATCCCCATCTCGCCCGCGAGCGAGGCTGCGTACTCGCCCCACCCTTCGGTATAGGCGGTGTCGAACGATTCACGGCGGAACTCAGGGATCGCAGGATTCTCGAAGGAGAGGTTGATCTGGAAGTGATGGCCCGGTACAAGTTCGTGGTACGCGAGCGCGCCCGCGTTCAGAAGCGAGCGATCGGGGAGATTCGAGCCGTTGTAGTTGTAAAGGCCCCGCGGCTCGGTAGCGGTGGGAATCTGGTAGAAGCCGAAGGTCTGGCCGGGTTCGAGTTGAGGATCGAGGCGCTTGACGCCGTAGGGCGCTTTCGGGCGCCGGATGAAGAACTGATCCACCACCGGCTCGATCCTCGTCATGTAGCTCATCAGGCGCTCGCCGATCTCCTCGGGCGTCTTCGGGAAGAGGCGCGGGTTCGAGCGCAGCGACTCCTTGAACTCGACCGCCGTGCCCTTGAAGCCAAGCTCCGCGCGGATCGCCGCCATTTCCGCGGCGATGCGGTTGACGTTCTTGAGACCGATCTCGTGAACCTGTTCAGGCGTCACGTCCATCGTGGTGTGGAACTTCACGAACTCGCGATAGATCTCGAGACCTCCCGGGTACTGCTTCATGCCGACGCCCGCGGGCGCTTTCGCGCGGTAGTCGCCTTTCACCGCGGCGGCCAGCCGGCCGACTGCCGGCGCCGCCCTGGTCTCGATCGCGGCGTCCACGGCCTTGAGGAACGCGGCGCGATCGGCCTCCGCGACACTGCCGAGGCGTGAGATGGCGGGCCGGAACGGACTCGCAGGTCCGGTCGCCGAAAACGCACTCAACAGCCCATCGACCTGATCGAGTTGCGGCTTCGGCACGCGGATGCCCTTCGCGGCCTGGACCCCGACGTTGGTCACGATCTGCGCCGCCAGCGCCGGAACCTCGGCGAGCCGCGCGAGATAGCGCTCGCGGTCGGCAACCGTCGAGAGAGGCAGGGCGGCGAAAATCTGGCCGACGGCGCCAAGCGGCGAGAGGTACGGCGTCACCTGAAACCGGTAGTAGAAGCTCTTCGGAGCCTCGACCCGCAGTCGCAACTGGCGACGCAGGACATCGAGCGAGAGCGTCTCCTCGTGGGTGAGCTCCTTCACATTGACCGGCGTGAGCCGTGCGAGCAGGGCCTGCGCTTCCCTCGCGTCCCTTTCCTCCCCCGCAAGACTCACATCAGGCAGCCGCTCGATGGGAAGGCCGAGCTTCAGACGACGCATCGGGTTTTCCCGCGTGATCACGTCAAGGTACGCGTCTCCGACTTCACGGACAAGACTCGAGGACGCGTTCGGGACGGCAACGCTCGTGCTCGCACCGGGGCCGGGCTCCTGGTGCTCGCGGTAGCTCGTGGGCCGGCCATCCTTCGGTACGAAGTGATACGTCCGGAGTTTGTACTGAATCTCGAAGGCGGGATTCTCGATCAGGCGGATGACCTCGGCGCCCGCAAGAAGAACCGGGCCATATCCGTGCTGCGCGTATTCGCTGGTCGGACGGTTGTAGTAGTAGACCTGATCGCTCGCAAGTGTGGTGCCCACGCACGTGCCGATCACCTGCCCCTCCTTGCCGATCTTCTGCGACACGCCCATCCAGCCCGCGAGCGCTATGCTCCCGTAGGTGGTCGGGCTGATCCAGCCCTGGTTGACCGCGCGGGCGAGCCCGTAGACAAACATCGCCGAAGCCGAGGTCTCGAGATACGAATCGCTGCGATCAAGCATCTGGTGCCAGAGGCCGGAGTTGCCCGACTGGTACTCGGCCACGCCGCGCAACACCGCGCGCAACTGAGCCTTGACCGGCTCGAAACCGGGATGATCCTTGGGCAGGACGTCGAGCAGATCGCACAACGCGACCACGATCCAACCGCTCGCACGCCCCCAGAAGAAGAACGGCGCGTCCGGATTGTGGCGATGAAGGCCGTGTGTGTAGAGCCCTTTCCCAGGCACGAAGAGGTGCTTCGAGAGTTGCAGCGCCTGCTTGACTGCGTCGTCGAACCACTTCTTGTCTCCGGTCAGTCGCCCCATCTCGGCGAGGGCGGGGATGCTCATGTACGCGTCGTCCGCCCAGAGCGACTCGGCCTGCGGCCTTTGTCGCGCCAGCGTCCCGTCGGGGAAGCGGAACTGCTTGTTCCCCACCCAGTCGGTCCACACATCGATCTGCGGCTTGAGGTCGGGGCCCACCTTCGCGAGGCGTGCGCGGATCAGGGCCGCGGCCATCGACCCCGAATCATCGAGGGCGCGGGGATCGAGCGCGGCACGGAAGGGATTGGCGCGATCCAGTTTGAAGGCCGTCTCCGCCTTCCTGAAGTACGGAAGCCACTGATGGATGAAGTTCATGTGGCGCTCGGTGAACGCGGTGAATCGCGCGTCGCCCGTGACTCGACCGGCGTGGAGCATTCCCGC
>CAZBTT010000341.1:0-5706 GCA_964494295.1 uncultured Acidobacteriota bacterium | reverse complement strand
GGGGCGCCGATGGCGTTGCGGCGGCTGTCAAAGGCCGGCGTCCGCATCCGGATCGTCGGTGGCGGCGCGGATCACGTCGGCGTCCGACTTCTTCTGCGCCTTCTGCGCGATCCAGAAGAGAGCCTGGCCGCGGACCTTCGCCGAGGGGTCGTTGCGCGCCATGTCGATGAGCGTGGCCTGAGCCTGGGGGGCCTTGCTCTGAGAGAACGCGAAGGTCAGATGGTCGCGGAACGCGGTGTCGTCGACCGCGCGCAGCCGAACCAAGGCTTCATAGCCCGCTTGCTCGCGCGTGTTGCCGAGCCAGAACGCAGCCGAGTGCCGGATCTGCTTCGTGTCGCCGTCCTTCGCGAAACGTTCAAGGGCGACATCGGCCGACTTGTCCTCATGAAACGCGATGGCGCTGAGCGCCCCGTCGCTGCGACGCTTCGAGGGCTTGCCCCCGTCTCCGCCCTTCACGAGGGTTTCGAGATAACCCACGCTCTCCGAAGCACTCACTCCCGCCAGATCCTGGACCTTCGCCGACCCGCGGTCCACCTGGCAAGAGGGCGAGAACATCCGCAGTTTGTCGACGCCGTCGCCGGTAACCCGCGCGTAGACCACAAGGTTCGAGTCTGTGGGCATCCCGTCCTCCCGTCCCACGTTCATGCCGTAGTTCTCGCTCTCGAGCGAACACGTGCGCGAGTGACGCGAGTCGCGGCTGTTCCAGCAGCAGGCGTTGCCGTCTGCCGTGGAGGGCACGGTCCAACTGACCCAGGTGGTCGAGCCCGAACGTTGGGCCGCGGCCACCGCGGTGGCCAGTGTGTCAGCGGCGTTGGCCTGCGAAGCGGCGAGGGCGAGGATGGCGGCGAAGCGAATCATGATGTGTTCCTTACTTGAGCAGTTCGAGCATGTACGCCCGGGATTCCTTGGAGTTCATCAGCGAGAGCCAGTGCACGGCTTCCTTCTTGAGCTGCGCGTCCTTCTCGGTCCGCGCGATCTCGACGAGTCGCGTCGAGTTGCCCTGCAGGAAGAAGGCGTTCAGCACTTCCTTCTTCACCTCGAAGTCGGTCTCCGAGCGGTACATCTCGAGCAGGAACTTCTCGCTGTTCCGTCCCATCAGGCCAAGGTTGCGCACCGCGGAGAGACGCGCCTCTTTGTCCTTCTCACCGCGGGCCGCGGTGGCCATGGGCTCGATGGCGCCGCTCAGGAACAACGCGTGCAGGATCGCCTTCTTCTCGTCGGTGGACACCGCACCGGGGTACATCTGGCTCAGTTCGGAAGAACCGCCCATCACACCGAGCAGGCGAACCGCCTCGTTGCGAAGGGCGGGGTCCTTCTCGGTCTTCGCGGCGCTCAGCACGCGGACCTTGTCGCCCGAGACCATGAACGACTTCAGGATCTCCCTGCGCAGAGAATTGTCGGAGGTCGCGGTGTAGACCTCACCGAGGATCTTCCGATTGCCCGGCCCGCCGAAGACGCCCAGGTACTTGATGGCCTGGCGCTGGAGTTCGGGCGAAGTATTGCCCTTGGCTACTTCGGCGATGGCGTTCCCCGCCTGATCCGTGCCCATCTGAGCGAGCACGAAGAGCGAGCGCTCGCGCACCTTGCGCGACGCCGAGGAGGAGGTGAGGATCTTCGAGAGCATGGGCATCGCCTCCTGGGGATCGCTCTGGGCGAGTGCGGAAACCGCCATGAGCTTGAGGTCGAGGTCGTCCTCCTGATCGGGACGCGGCACCTGGCCGGACTTGCCGCGCACTTCCATCTCGAGAGCCTTGGCCTCTTTGGCCCAACGGCTCGCCGGGAACTCTTTCTGCAGACGGGCCAGGGTCGAGAGCGCCGAGGCGGTCCGGTTCATCTTCCCGTAGGAATAACCGGTCCAGTAGAGAGCGGCATCGAGGCGCGTGTTGAGACTCATCAGCTTGTTCAAGGGTCGGAGCGCCTCGCTCCAGTCTTCTTCATCGATCAGTTCCATCGCCTGTTCGTAGAGGTCCTCGACGCGCTCGGACTCGTCCTGTCGCCGCTCGCGCTCCGCCTCCACTCGCTCGCGCTCGCGTTCGCGGGCCTCCTGCGCCTTCTCCCGGGCTCTCTCGCGGGCTTCACGCTCGCGCTCGCGTTGGTTCTCCCGATCGGCGCGGGCCTTCTCGCGCTGTTCGGCGGTCGTCTCCTGCCACGCCTCGCGCATCGCGGTGGCAGCTGTCTCGCTCGCGGCGAAGGCCTCGGCCATCGCCCGCTCCGTGGCCAGGCGCGCTTCGACAGAGGCGCGGCCGGCGCCGCTCGCCTTCGCGATGCCTTTCGCGGTGTTGCGGGCGCCTCGCTCGATGATCGCCTGGGTGGCGGCCGTGGCCCGCAAGGCGGCTTCGATCTCGCGCCTGGCCTGAGCCTGGGCGTGCTCGACCTCGGCTTCGATAGCCTCGGCATCCGCCCCGACATCATCGTCAATGATGACCACCGGATCGGCGACCACCTCGGGCGACGGTGCGGGCGAGGCCGCGGGCGCGGGGGCCGGCGAGGGTGACGGGGAAGGGGTCGGCTCCTGGGCGGAGACGGCCGCGGTCAACGCGAGCGTCGCGAGCAGGACCGAGAGCGGCATCAGACGACTGGGGAATGTGCGGGTCATGGTGTTCGGGAACCTCATCGGTGTCATGGGTATCAAAGAGAGCTTTGGAAGGGCACGGGGGTCATGGTCTTCTCGCGCTTTTCAACCTGTGCTTCCATCACCTGGAGACGGAAGAGAAGGTCGCGGGAGTCGACGCGCTTGCGGAGGCCATCGAGTTCGGTGGAGGCATCAGCGTCAGGCGCCGCGGCGAAGCGAACGAGAAGGCGTTCGGTTTCCTCCATCACGTCCGCGATCTGTCCCTCTCCCGCGCGTTCGGCGGCGGCGCGGAAGAGGCGGCTCGCGGTGACAAGATTGTCAGCCGCGATTTGAAGGTCCCGCAGGTCGGCTTCGGCGACATCGCGGTTCTTGAGTTCGACCAAGGTAACGCGCGATCGGCCGAGGTGCTCACCGAGGGCGGAGAGCAACACCCGCTCCTGGGTCTGCGAGGCCGTGAGCGTCTGCTCCTCGACCCGGCCGAGCTGCCGGCCGACGGAGAAGGCGAGGAGGAGGCAGGCCGCTAGTGCCGCCCCCGCGGCCAGAACACGGGCCGCCCGCTGAAAGCGCCCGGGAAACTGAAGAAGACGGCCCGGCTCGGGAGTCTTCGCCGCGGCCAGGACACGCGCCGCCATTCGGGATTCGAAATCGCCGGCGGGCTCGGGAACCTCGTCTTGAACCACCACCCGAAGCACGCGGGTGAGCCGCTCGAAACGCGCGAGACAGAAGGCGCAGCCGGCCAGATGTCCGTCGAAGCCGGCCTCTTCGAGGGGTTCGCGGTAATAGAGGAGGACGAGTTGGTTGTCGGTGAGATGGAGGTCAGGGGTCATGAAGCTTGCACCAGAGGTTCAAGGTCTTGACGAACCTTGCGCACGGCACGGAAAACACATTGTTTGGTCGCGGCGAGGGAGAGGCCCAGGGTCTCGCCAATGTGCTCGAGGGTGTGGCCCTCGTAGTGGCGAAGCACAAAGGCGGTGCGCTCGGTGGCGCTCATCCGCTCCATGCTTTCGTTGACCCGCCGGCGGATGTCGCCGGCATGGGCGTTCTGATCGGGACCGGGAGTGGTGGAGAGAAGGCTTGAAGTCACGGCATCGGCCTCGGAGTCGGTTTCGGGAAGGTCGTCTTCAGCCCGGCGGACCCTTTTGCGGAGCAGGTCGTACGCGCAGTTCGTGGTGATCCGGTGAAGCCAGGTCGAAAGCTCGGACCGGTTTTCGAACTTGTCGAGGCCGCGGTAGGCCTTGAGCAGGGCTTCCTGCACTACGTCTTCGGCGTCCTGTTCGTTTCGGGTCATTCGATATGCCAGCCTGTGAAGTGAACGGGCGTGGCTCATCACGAGGGCTCTAAACCCCTCGTCGTCGGCAACCCCCGCTTCCGGGGGTGTTTGCCCGAGTCCGCTCATTCGTATCGTTTGACGCCGCCTCAGCCGGCAGGTTAGCAAGCCGGCGCAAGCTAAGGAATAGGCAGGGGTTGGGTGATCCACTTCGCGGCTGGAAACGGGCGTTCGCGCCAGGCCCCCGCCTGCGCGGGGGTGACGAGAGGTCCAATCGGCCGATAGAAGATGCGGGCTCTGCTGAGAGAATGCGCGGTCCGTGACCAAACCCTCCCTCAACTCCGCACTCCTCGAAACGCCCGACGCGCTCGATCTCGAGGACGTCCGCCTCGCCACCGAACTTCTGGAGAGGATCGTCGCGGATCGCGGCGTTCTCGCCTCCGTTCCGCTCGAGATGCGCCAGGCCCTTCTGATCGCGGCCGGGCAGGCGTCGAGGCCGCAGTCGTTTCAGGAGAAACGGCTCGTGAAGACGCTGCGGCGCGTGCGTCGCCTCGGGGAGGAAGCCCAGGACCGGGAGTCGAGGGCGGTGACGGGAATCCGCCAGGCCCGCGAAGCCGCGGTGTTCGTGGCCCCCGCACTTGTGGGCGAGGCGAAGGCCGCGTCCGTCCGCGAGTTGAAGAAGCCGCGGGCGTGCTACGTCTGCAAGACCGAGTTCACGAAGCTCCACCACTTCTACGACTCGATGTGCATGGAGTGCGGCGACTTCAACTACGCGAAGCGGTTCCAAACCACTTCGCTCGAGGGCCGCGTCGGCCTGGTCACCGGTTCTCGCGTCAAGATCGGTTTCCAGACCTCGCTCAAGATGCTGCGGGCGGGCTGCGAAGTCATCGCCACCACGCGTTTCCCTCAGGACTCGGCTCTGCGCTACTCGCGCGAGTCCGACTTCGGGGAATGGAAGCATCGCCTTCACATCCATGGCCTCGATCTGCGGCACCCGCCGAGCGTCGAGATCTTCGCGCGCTTCGTCGAACACTCGTTCCCGCGCCTCGACATCATCGTGAACAACGCGTGCCAGACCGTGCGCCGTCCGCCGGGCTTCTATGAGGACCTCCTGTCCACCGAATCCCGGCCCGCCACCGACTTCGGTCCGGACATCTTTCGCGTTTTGAAGAGCCACGAGAATCTCAAGGAAGCGCTCAGCCCTTCGGCCTCAAACTCTCCGGCTGCGCTCAGGGCAAGTGGCGGTCCAGGTCCGCATTCCGAGGGTCTCGATCGTGCGGGGCTCATGAACCTCAATGGGGGACGCAGCGGGATCGGCGTGGTCGCGTCGGCGGCACTGTCGCAGGTCCGATACGCTTATGACGACGACACCCGCCGGGACGACCTGTTTCCCCAGGGGAAGCTCGACGCCGATCTGCAGCAGGTCGACCTCCGTCACCAGAACACCTGGCGCCTGGCTCTCGCCGACGTCCCCACCGCGGAGATGCTCGAGGTTCAGCTCGTGAACGCGGTGGCGCCCTTCATCCTCTGCGCCCGCCTCAAGCCGCTGATGCTCGGAGTGCCGAGCCGGGACAAGCACATCGTGAACGTGTCGGCGATGGAGGGCATCTTCTCCCGCGGCACCAAGACCGACAAACATCCGCACACCAACATGGCCAAGGCTGCGCTCAACATGATGACGCTCACCGCCTCGCGCGACTACGTGAACGACGGCATCCATATGAACGCGGTCGACACGGGCTGGGTGACCGACGAGGACCCCGCGATCCACGCTGATCGAAAAAAGGCCGAATTCGACTTTGCGCCTCCCCTCGACATCGTAGATGGAGCGGCTCGCGTTTGCGATCCTTTCTTTGCGGGGCTCATC